>CACYYS010000011.1 GCA_902778725.1 uncultured Ruminococcus sp. | reverse complement strand
GGTGCACCATAGTCCTCCTTAGCTCAGTTGGTAGAGCGCGTGACTGTTAATCACGATGTCGTTGGTTCAAGCCCAACAGGGGGAGCCAGAAAAAAGCACGCGAAAGCGTGCTTTTTTCAATGATGTTTGCCCCTACGCCCGATCCCCGCTAACCTCGCAGGCTCGGTTTGCGGGGGCCCCGGGCGGGCAAATGATGTGCGCTTCGCGCATGATGCCGCTTCGCTGATGATGTGTCCTGCGGGACATTGGGGCAAACATCGCATCATGGATCGCGAAGCGCTCCGCATCATTTCGGAGCGAAGCGCAGAAGCCTCATCAGCCGCCACAAGCGGCGACATCATTTCTATTCGCCTGCGGCGAGTGATATTGCTTCGCAGTGATATTCGGCTGATGCCGGGTGATATTACGTTCCGCGTTGATCACATACACCCCTTCGGGTTGATTTCATACCGCTCTTCGAGCGGATTCCGTTCACTTGCCTTGCGGCAAGTGATTTCATATTCTGACCGGTGCCAAAGAAGGATCCGCTTTTTTTCTTGAAATTTCCTGTGCGCGGGAGGCGCCGGACTCTTGCGTTTTTATTTGATCTGTGTTATACTTTTTTCAGGTTACAGCTCCGCACGAAATCTTCGCTGTTATGATATTCCCTATATTATAATATAATAAGGAAGAAAAAAATTCACAAAAAAATCTAAAAAAATTCTTGACAATTGCCGACCTATGCGATATACTATTAAAGAAAAATTTATGTCGGGAGTTTTTGTCTTTTTTTGATCTGTTGCACAAAACGATAGGAAAGGGTCTTCGGTGACATGAAAGAGGTCAACAAAACGCTTGACCGTATCGTTACGGCGATCGGCGTCGTGCTCTGCGTCGTCTTCGGCTTGATGCTGGCTCTCAATATCACGATCATTGTAAAAGGCCTGATCAATCCCGACTGGCCGCCTTCCGTTTTCGGCCGGACGCCGATGATCGTAAAATCCGGATCCATGAGCAGCGATGTGGTTCATTTGGTCGAGTCTGACGCGATCCTTGACCTTACCGAAGAACAGAAACAGACGCTCAAGCCCGGCGACACGGTGAAGACGAAGAGCGCCGATTACATTGAGATCAACGTGGTCGAGACCGCCGGGAAGAACGCGCAGGGCGAGTTCGTGATCACCACGACCCGTTCGGCGCCGGATCACATTGAAGTGGACGACCTGATCTTCGCAAAAACGGTCGATACGCAGGCCCTCGAGGTCGGGCAGATCATCACGTTTATGGAGACGGATCCCTCCGGCAACCGTACCGGCTCGGTCGTCACGCACAGGATCGTGGAGGTCCTGGATACGAACGGCGTGCGCGCCTACCGCACAAAGGGCGACGCCAACAATACGATCGACACCGTTCCGACAAAGCCGGAGAACATCGTCGGTCTTTACGTCTCCCGGGTGCCGAAGATCGGCGCTTTCATCTACTTCCTGCAAAAGCCGTGGGGCATGGCGATCTTCATCGGCGTCCCCGTGCTTGCCTTTATTATCTATGACATCATTCGCAGACAGCGCTCCGCAAAGCGCGAGGACAACAAGGTCGAGGCTCTTGAGGAAGAGCTGAAGCGTTTGCGCGAGCTTGCCGGAAAGCAAAACGGCGGCGGAGATCCTCCGGACGCCGGGAACTGATCGGCACATACCGCGCCGCATGTTCTGTATTGATATATTTCAGCGTGTCAATGCCACGATGACGCAGCTGTGATATAAGTGGGGAGCACCTCACAAAACGTTGGGGCAGCGTAATGTCCCGAAACATTCCAAAGGGCGTATGCCCCAACACATCTTATTTTCTAAGGAGGACTCAATTCATGAAAAAGAATTGGACCATGAGAGTCGCTGCAGCAGCACCTACGCAAAGTACGTAGTCAGCGGCGGCGCCGATGAGACCGCTCGCGTTGCGAAGTTCGGCGTTACCATCACGGCTGGCGGCACGCTGTTTGCCGACACTTACAAAGCCGCTACTGCCAACACCCCCGGCGCTGATGGCGATAACATTGCTGATGCTACTTCCTTGACGGTTGTCTCTTCCGCTTCCGGTGTTGGTGCGACCACCGACAAAGACAACGTTGTAGCTCCCGGCACGAAGAACGATACCGGTATGACCTTCACCGTGACTGGCACTCCTGAAGTGGCTGTCCGTGTCTTCATGGACATCGACGCCAACGCCAAGGAGATCTTCCTTAAGGCGAAGAACGGTCTGCCGGATATGACCACCGCTGATGCGGCCGATACCTTCGATCAGGCTGAGGATTACTATCCTGTGCAGTTCACTCTGACGATTGGTACCGTTACCAAGACCGGTACGCTTGCAGAGATCAAGGATGCTCTCGCCGCTGCGACTGATACTGTTTATCCGGCCAACACCAATCTCGCTACCGCGATCGGCACCATTAAACTGACCTGGGCTTGGGACTTCGGCGATCCTGCCAACAACAAGCCTGACACCCTTCTCGGTGACCTCGCTGCCGGCACGACCCTCGCTCCTGCGACGACTCTTACCGCCGACACGGATTACTGCCTCACCGAGGCCGTTAAGATCAACGTCGGTATCGCTCAGGTTGACTGATTTTAGTTTGATCTGACCCTGTGAACTGAAATGATCCCCCCCTCCCCCTCCCCGGCCTGTGTGGCAAGGCAGGATGGGGAAGGGGGGGATTGTAAGAGTATAGCCCCCGCACGGAGACGCGATGCTCGCGTCCCGGTGCGAGCGCTGTGCGGATCCCCGCCCGGCGTTAAACTCACACTTGAACGTGTCGCCGCGGGCGATCGAAACCCAAACTGTGTTCCAAACAGTGAAAGGAGGACAGTGTTGTGAAAAAACGGAAAACAATTTGGCTGCTTCCGACCATTCTGATCCTCTTTCTCTGCGAGATCGTGACGCTGCCGCTCATTCTTTCCCTTACCTACGCGGGGAACGCCGAGGCGCCCGATCATACCCTGATCCTGTCGGACGAGAAGACCCTGCAGTGGGCGACCGGGACGCACGTTCGTCCGGACGGCATGGCGGAGTTCGCGATCTTTTCCGACGAATACTACCACGTCAAAAGCGACAACGGCGATACGGTGATCGCCCCGGGGACCGAGGCGAGCTCCCTTGTCCGCCTCCGCAACGACACCGCGGAGGACGCACCCTGGATCGCCACCCTCTACCTTATCAACGAGGACGATAAAGTCCCGGTGACGGCGGGTCTCAAGTGCGGCGGCACGCCGACAGAGACGGCAGTCCTCCCGGAAGGGGTAACGAACGCCCGCGTGCTCGCTTCCTATACCGGCGTTGTGCCGGGGAAGGGGACTGAGGATTTTGATACCTCCTGGTTCTGGACCTTTTACGAAAGCGACGAACTCGATATTCGAGACACCAAGCTCGGCAATGACGCCGCGTGGAACACCGCCGCCGAGATCAAGCTTGGCCTCTATATCGTGATCGAGGGCGACGGCGGTCCGATCACTCCAGTCCCGACCGGCGACAATCCGTTCGTCCTGGGTTATGTTGTACTGCTTGTGATCAGCGGGGCGCTTCTCCTCCTTGAGCTGATTGGCTCCCGCCGCAGGAAAAAGAAGACAGAGACCGATCCGGTCGCGCAGCTCCATGAAGAAGCGTGAACCCGGAAAAAAGCGGATAGCCGGTAAGATCGTTGTCGGCGTGATCGCTGTGCTGATCGCGTTGTACGGCGTGACCTATCTCGCCATAACCTTTGCCACGGGAGATCCCCTGCCGATGCCCTTCGGGTTTGGCAGCGCGGTGGTCCTGACCGGCAGTATGGAACCGGTCCTCTCGCCCAACGACCTGATCTTTGTAGTGAAAAGCAGAAACTACGCGGTCGGCGACGTGGTAGTCTTTACTACCGGCGGCACGCCCGTGGTGCACCGTGTTATCCAATCCGATGCGGAGAGCGGACTGCTCGTTACCAAGGGAGATGCGAACAACATCCCGGACGATCCCGTCCCCGTTTCCCGCGTCAAAGGCAAAATGCTGTTTTTTGTCCCCTTTGTCGGGGTGATCCCGCGCTTTGTGCGGACAGTCCCCGGAATGATCATTGTCCTGATGCTGCTCTTCACTCTTCTCTATCTTTCCGTCCATACGAGGGCGCAGGAGGAGGAAGAAGAGGAACGCGCGGCAAGACTGGAGGAAGAGGTCGAGCGCCTGAAAAAAGAGATGGGGCTTTCCGCCCGCAGCAGGTATATCGAGGGGCATAAGACTCTCGTGCACGAACACAAGGCCGGCGCACGGCCGACGACACCCGACGCAGCTCCGGAAGAACGCGGCAAAGAGTCTCGCTGACCGGTTCGCGCAGTCCCCGACAGAAAGAAAGGAGGGATCCAATGGAAGCAAAACGTAAAGACAGCGGCGTGATGATCGATATCGCGCTGATCGTTTTGGTCCTGGCGATCTTCTCCTCTTTTTTTGCCTCGGATCTTCTGGCAAAATATCGGTCCGGCGATGATCGCGCCGATACCGCGCGTGTCTCTTCCTGGAACGTGGATATGTCGGCGGGCGCCCGGATCGAGGTCCTGCCGGACGGAGACGGAAGCGTCACCTATCCGATCACCTTTACCAATTCTTCCGAGACGGCGGCGTTATACAACGTGACGATCGTTTTTGATCAGAGCATGGCGGGGAAGATCGTGGATCCCCGGCTGAACGGCGCGGCGCCGACCGAGGGATCGTCTTTCACGTCCCAGCTGACCTTCCCGGCGGCCGGAACGCTTCCCGCGGCTTCTGCGGGTGTTCCGTCATCCGCTACGGTCAATCTGACCTTCCGTATGCCCGCCGCGTTCCTGAATTCGTTTACCAACGGCGCCGATTATGACAACGATGTGATCAACGGAGCGATCCTGAACGCTGTTTTCACGGTCAGCGTCCAGGTCGAGCAAGTGGATTGAGGTGGACGGTATGAAAAAGATACGCCAGGCGTTCAAACGGTATTTTCAAACGATGCCGCGCCATATGAAGGTCCTTATGGCGGCGATCCTTCTGTTCTCTCTCTCGATCCTGACGATGCGCGCCGTGATCGGCAAGTATGTTTTTACCAAAGCCACAGCCGGCACCTTTGTCGCCGGGGCGCAGCTTGCTGAGTCTTTCCGTTTGCAGGAGCACGAAGCGGTGCAGGCAGAGGACGGACATTATACCCTCGGTTCCGCCGTCGTTACCACGAACACCTATAAGCTGATCCCCGGGCTTACGATCCCCAAGGATCCCTATGTTTCGATCATAGGGAAGACGGACATCGACGCCTATCTGTATCTGGAAGTGATCGAGGACAGTCTTGCGGCGCAGCTTACCTATGAGATCGACGACACAACGTGGACTCTGCTCTCCGGTATGACCGGTCCGCACGGCGGGGCGCTCTACACTTACGCCGCGGGACTTGTCAATGACCAAAGCACGGGTCTCGATCATATCCCGGTTTTGAAAAACAATTCATTCAGCCTTACCCCGATCCCGGTCACCGGAAGCACGGAAGCGCTGAAATTCTGCGGTTTCCTTGTTGAGCCGACGGGGGCTGAGGCGACCGCCGCCGCCGCGTTCACCGGTAAGTTTGCCGCCGTGACGCCTTGAGCGGATCCCCGGCAGACGAGAGGTTCGGACGGCGGATGCCGTATGTAACAGACAGTTAACAGAGTTTTAAGAGAGGAGGCGCAACGCCATGAAAAAAATAAGGATCCTTGCGGCGATTTTGTGCCTTGTTCTGCTCTTCGCCATCCCTGCGGTCCTCGCCGCATCCCGTGATAACGCCGCGTCCGTCCGCACCCTGAATCAGGGCAGCGTCTCCGTGAGCGGCAGTCTCTCCAATCGCGCCGTCCTGCAGGCTGAGGAGGTCGACGATCCCTTCGCCGATCAACCCGCGTTCCCGAACAATCCCTTCTTCCGGTGGCTCTGGCGCCACTGGTGGACCCCCCACGACTCCACCCCGACGGATCCCGCCCAGCCCGCTCCGGACGATCCGGGATCTTCTATCGGTTCGATCCCTCTCTCTGACGCGACTTTTTACGATATCTCGGTTAAGGATCGCGGAGAAGAAGTCCACTTCGACGAGCCCGTTACCGTTACGATCCGCGATGTGGAGATCCCGGCGGACGGCTCTCTCCAGATCATCCATATCCTGGATGACGAGAACGTGATCGAAGACGCGTACTTTTCCGGCCGCGCCGCTGAGATCAGCGCCGGCGCTTTTGTCGCGGCGTTTCCCGAGGCGTCCGAGGCGGCGTTCAAGGCCACCGGCCACCGGGACGTCGTCTTCGTGGAGTATTTCACCACGGCGGACGGTTCGCTTTGCGTGCAAGACGAGCATACCGTCTCCTTTGAGACCCGTTCCTTCTCGGTCTTCATCCTGACGGAAACGACGCTGGAAGCCTCGATCGAGGCGACCGACGGCAACACCTATCAGGTGTCCGTTTCTTTCGACGTCCGCGCCAACATCCCGACCGACGCATACCTTGAGGTGACCGAGATCACCGAGGATTCGTCGAATATCTCAGACTCTTTGACATCAGCCTCGTCAGCGCCAACACGCGCGAGCGGTATCAGCCCGCGTTCCCTGTCGACGTCCGGATCTCCCTGCTGGACCGCGCGCAGGGCGCGGCGGGTCTCAGCGTCGTCCACTTCGGCGATACGCCGGAGCTGCTCGAGATCGCGAACGCGGACGGCGACGTCTGCTTTACGGCGGATCACTTTTCCGTCTTCTCTCTCGGCGAGGGCGTCAATCTCGATACCTATAAGTTCTTTGTCCCCACCGACGCCACGCAGACCTCGTACGAAGAGTATACGCTCTATATGGAGCACGGGCAGACGACCTTTACGCAGATCGTCAAAGCGGGACAGGAGCTTGTCATCCCGCGTCTGCCCTCCATTCCCGGCAACACGAACTCCACCTTCGAGGGCTGGCACATCGGCACCGAGAGCGGCGGCTCCGTGACGCTGGATCCCGTGCTCTTCGACTTTTCCAACATTCCGACCCCGTCGGATACCGAGTATCATCTTTACGCCCGGTTCTCCACCTTTGCGTACGTGCTGTTCCACGAGCAGTATTCCGGCGCAACGGACAGCTGGCCGATCACCACGACCCGCCGCGGGGAGATCGTCAACGGAGTGGCGACGGTCCATATCGAGGACGTCACCGTCTCTTACGACGATCCCGACGCTCAGCAGAACCTCGAGCCCGGTGAGGAACCGCCTCCGCCCGCCATGGCGTTCCGCGGCTGGACGACAAAGGAAAATATCAACCCGGATAATACGATCGATTTTAACGCGCCCCTGATGGGCGACGCTTCCGGCAACGTCACGATCAGCGAGAATCTCGAGCTTTATCCTGTTTTCTCCAGCATCAACTGGCTCTCTTACAGCTCGGCGCCCGCCGGCACCGGCGCGACTTACTTCCCCCCTGAATTCCTGTACGTTGACGAGGGGCTTGCCTCTTTGTCCAGCCGTCTCCCTGAGCGGAAAGGCTATACCTTTGCCGGTTGGTACACCGAGAGGGAAGGCGGCGTCCAGGTCGCCAACGCCTCCGGCGTCTTGAACACTTCTGCTTCTTTCCCGGCCGGCAGCGGTCTCCGTATCGAAAACGGCGAGCTGATGCTCGACAAGAACGTCCTGATTTACGGGCATTGGACCCCCGCGCCCGCTACCTATACGATCGTGATCTGGCGCCAGTGCGTGGATGATGACAAGAACGCCGCGGACGCCGACAAGACGTACGACTTTGCGGAAAGCGCCCGGATCACTTCTGTTTCGGAGGCGATCGCGACCGTCCCCGACACGTATAAGCAGAGGAGCGGCGGCGAGTATACCGGCTTCCATTACGCCAGATGCGACGCCGACGAGACCGTCAACGGCAACGATACGACGGTTCTGAACGTTTACTATGACCGCGACTTGAAAACGATCGTCTTTAACGCAAACGGCCGTACTTTCACGGGCGCGGGGACAGCCTATGTGCCTGCCACGGACGATAGCGGCACCCAGTACGCCTATATAAACGGCTCCTATGTGCAGCTGACGCGCCTGAACAATCCTGTTTATAGCGCGGACGGCGGTCAGACGCAGTATAGCGGCGATTATTACTGTGAAACCACAAGCAACAACAATATTACTGAATACGGCATCGTTAACGGAAACATTGTTCAATTGACAAGAGCGGGCTCATATACCAACAGATACTGGACGTATAACGGTCAACGGTACGACGGAACCCGTTATGTCAGGAATACGACCACCAATGCCAGTAATACGACCAGGTATATGTTCGATTCCTCGTCCGCTACGATGGTCCCGCTGACGCAATATTCGTGGACTTACAACAACGAGCTCTATACCGGCACCCGGTATACCGTGGTAAACAATGCTCTTAGCTGGACCGGTCTTTACGGGCAAACGCTCGCGCAGGCGGGATACAGTTGGGACTCGGTAAACGCATACGCGTGGAGAGAATCGCCGAACGGCGGTACGACGCAAACGCTGCTTGACAGTTTTATTCACGAAAACGCGGTCTACAACCTGTATAACAACGGCAATTCCGGCACCGCGACGATCTATCACTACCGCCAGCAGCTGGACGGCACCTATACGGTCGACGACCGCGAAACGGCGCACGGCAGCAACGGAACGTTTAATTTTTCAGATAAGTTCAACGGTTTTGAAGTTGTCGCCTATTCTTCGAACGGAGAGGGCTTCCGCTCAAGCGGCGGACACCATACGGTTTCTTCCGGAAACTCTGTTCAATACAATACCACGCTCCACGTATATCATCGCCGCAAGTCCTATACGCTCTCGTATCTGGATTCCGATGACAGTCACTCCGTGTACCCTTCAAGCAGCGTTTTGTATGAGCAGCCGTTGACCGAATTCCAGCCGGCGGACCCCACCCCGACCAAGGAAGGATATGAGTTCAGCGGTTGGTTTTACGATGACGCTTGTACCAAACGGGTAGATTTCTCCAGGACCATGCCTTCCGCCAACATGGCGATCTACGCCGGCTGGTCGTCCAAGTGGCATCTGATCAAGATCGACCCGAACGGCGGCCAGCTCCAGAGCCAGGATTCCACCTGGTTCTGGAAGATTTACGGAACGACAGAGTCTGTCGTGGAGTATACCGGCACGAAACGCGAGTATATCGAGTCGCTGAACGGTACCTGGTATTACGCCGTCAAGGACCGTGCCTACTATGGTCTTACAGATTTGTGGGATGACCGCGAGAACGATATCCATGAGCGTACCACCTACTATACGCAGGATATCTCCGACCCGGCGATCGTCGACCTGAACGTCAAGTATGAATATATGCATGACGCGTACCGCTACGCGGGCTGGTACGAGGTCCATCCCGACGGGACCGAGAATCTCTACAACTTCTCGACGCGGATCGACCACGATATCCTCCTGAAGCTCCACTGGAAGCAGGTCGGTACCTACTACATTCGCTACGACGCGGGCGATCTCGGCACGCTGGACGGCAACGACAGCAACGAGGATACCTTCAAATTCCTCGACAGCGCCGACTATATGGACCGTTCCGAGATCGTGATCACCCGTACGGCGGTCGCCAACGACGGCGAGCATCGCAACTTCATCGGGTGGAAGATCCGCGGCGACAACAGCAATACCATCTATTATCCCGGGCAGGCCTTCGAGTTCCAGTCGAGATTCGCCCTCACTCAGATGGTGAACGGACAGGAAAAGAAGTATCTGATCCTTGACGCGGTCTACACCTATATCGGCACGGCTACGATCATCTACGACGCCAACGGCGGCGTGGTGAACGCGGCGGACGTCGATTACGGCGAGCCGACCGATCCCACCGCGCCCGTGATCCAGACGTCTTGCGCGGCGACCTCGGCGAGCGTGATGAACCTGATCAATAACTCGGGGATCACGGTGGCGAACGGCGCCGGCTTCGTTCGGGAGAACGCGCAGATCGTCGGTTGGAATACCGCTCCGGACGCTTCGGGAACGCACTTCGATCTCGGCGGCGACTACTACGTCGATACGGCCGAGCCGGTCCGCCTTTATGCGGAATGGGGCGTCAAGGTCTACTTCGACAAGAACAACCCCAACGCAAACTGGGGCGGGACGTGGGCGTCTCCGACCTATACCTGGGATCCCGTGCGGGAGCAGTATTACACCTACGCCGTGATCGGGAAAACGGTCGACGAGCCTTCGTATATCCCCGTCTCCTCGAATCCCTCCGAGACCTTCAATTACTGGACGCTCGAGCGCAACTCTCTGGAGCCCGTGGAGTACGATTTCACGACTCCGATCACCGGCGAGACCACGCTCTACGGCTTCTGGCGTTTGCCGATTGAGATCCGTGTGCACGCCGTGGATTCCTCGGATGCGACCCTGGTCAACATGGATGCGACCTGGCTGAGAGAGGATCCTTCCTACGTTCAGATCAGCGGGACCACCCCCGTTGAGCTCGGCGCCGCCGCAAACGCCGCCGTGTATACGAACGTTCCGTCCTCTTACGATTTCGCCTTTACCTGCGTCTGCGAGACCATCGACGGGATCGCGACCGCCAAACCGATCAGCCGTCTCTATTACAACACCTCCGAGCGCGCCGTCTGGGTCCGTTATGCCGACGGGACCGAGGGCAGGCTGGGAGAGAACGATACGGTTTGGTTCGTCTACTTTGACAATCCCAAGACCGTCAACATCCGCTACAAGGTGATGAATCTTGACGGAACGCTGACGGACGCCGTGATGGGCCGTACCGGATATCCCACCAGCGCGGAGCTTTACACCTACGCGATGCACGAGACCGGTAACGTCAATCGCGCCATGTATTGGGCGAACAACGAGGATTACAAGTATTACGCCTACGCCGTCGGCGCGCCGAACGCCACGACCGGCGGGCAGATGCGCGTGATCACCGGAGCGGCGAACAGCGACGCGGACGGTTCCCGTCCGGCGCTGACGGTCGACAATACCTGGAGCGGCTTCCGCTATTCGGTTGACGGCGCTCAGACCTGGTCCGACTGCGGCCGTGACATTGAGATGTACGTCATCTATTACACGACCACGGCAAAGCCCGTTGTTATTACCGTCAACGAGCGTACGGTCGGCAGACTGGCGGATCTCTCCGAGTACTTTGACTACACGGTCACGGTCACCGAGACCGAGACGACCTATCAGCGGACGGATACGTTTAATAACTATTTTTCCGCGACTCCTTCGTCTCTCGGCACGCCGACCGTCGTCGGCACGCCCGCGGAGAGCACGGTCTCTTCCTCCTCCTTCCAGCTCAAGCATACGGAATCCTCGCCCTTCACCTTGTTCTATGAGGAGTCCGTTCCCGCTTATCAGCAAGGGTACGGATATTCCCGGACCTGCACCTACACCGTCAGAACCCAGACCATCACCGTAACGCAGACAGCCAAGACGGGCTTTGAGACGGTGAACGACGCTTCCGCTTCGACGCCGCTTGTCTACACCTATACGACCGCGTCTGACAGCGTGAACAGTCAGGTCACCTTTACCAATACCCGCACCCCGCTGGAAGTTGAGGTCCATGTGGCGCAGATCAGCGGCAGCGGCGTCGTCCTCAAGAACGATACCCTGAGGAAGACCACACCGGCCGATTATACGGTGGAGCTGCCTTACGATACTTCCGTCGCTCTTTCCTCGACCTCGCCGGTGGATCCTTTCCGCGGCAGCCTCGACGAGTACGTCTTCCAGGGGATCTTTTACGGCACCCGCACGGGGGAGTCTGTCACCCTTTACGGCTCCGTATCCGATGTAACGTACGACCTCCTCACGGGCAGGGATTACGGCGATATCTTCCTCAACGACAATGAGTCGCTTCTCCTCGGCGGAAACGAGATCTATTATGTCTATTCGCTCAAGCCGAGATTGGTCTTCGTCGAAGAAGAAGGAGACGGTTCTCTGGTCATGGTCAACCCGGTCCGCTACAACGGATCTCAGATCACGCTCAACGGCGTCGCGGTCGACCAGAATCTCCGTCTTGACGTGACAGACGCTGATTTTGTGATCAAAAACAGCGGCAGTTATTACCGTCTGCCGCCGAAGCTCGACGGAGTCAGAGAAGTTCTCTCGCTTGATTATGTCAAGATCGGCACGGGCGACGCAAACGTCACAAGGACGGGCGATCTCGCCTTCCTGTCGGAGAACAGGGAACTGCACCTTCGCGTCGTTGACGGCGTGGCGCAGTACAGCGCCGACGGGACGACCTATACCGCCTTTTCCGGCGAGCCGGTCATTTATGTGATCTACCGCGATCAGGCGAACAACGCGCTGAAGATCATTCGCACCGACGGCGCGGCGGATCAGGATTTCTGGTATACCGTCACCTGCCCCGACACGACCGAGGTCCGCGTCTGCCTGCCGAAGGGCGTTGACAGCGTTACGATCAAGGGCGTGCCCTACGGCAATTACAGAGTCACCGAGCAGACCGAGTGGAGCTGGCGCTATGCGAGCGAGTCCGTCCAGAATACCCGTGTTTACGGTCCGGACGATACCAGACCGACGGGCGCAATGGTCGGCTATTCCGAGGTCACCTTTACCGGCAACCGCAACAACGATCGCTGGCTCAACGGCTATGACAGCGAGGTCAACCGTTTCCATCCGTAAAACCGGAAAAACAAAGAAAGGAGCGCGGATATGCATAAAAAAAGCCGCGGCGGATTTCTGCCGATCCTGTTAGCTGTTTTGACCGTCGCAGTTCTCTCCTTGGTCGTCGGCACGCTCTATGCCGCGCTCAAGGATACCACGTCGGTCGTAGAGAACGATCTGGATCCGGCAACCGTCTCCTGTGAAGTGGTAGAGACCTTCACGGGGACGCAGAAGACCAACGTCAAACTCAAGAACACGGGTGATATTCCCGCCTATTTGCGCGCCAAGGTCGTGATCAACTGGGTGGACAGCGACGGAAACGTCGCCTACCGCCCGGGAAGCGCCTACCAGTATTCGGTGACCCTGGCGTCCCCGCTCAACTGGACTCGCACTTCCAACCTTTCCGCCGTTACGGAAGGGTATTGGTACTATAACGGGATCGTCCAGCCGGACGGAATGACGGACGTTTTGATCGCTTCGGCGGTCGAGAACCTCTCTCCCACCGTCGCGGCGGATCCTCAGTATCATCTCCAGATCACCGTCCTCGCGGAGGCCGTCCAGGCGGCGCCGATCGGCGCGGTGGAAGAGGTCTGGCACATGACCTTCAACGGCAGTACGTGGTCCGCGGTTTCCTGACAGACGTTTTTGCCCCTGCTTTATCCGAATAAAAGATCCTCCCGCGGCGGTTTGACCGCCGGGGAGGATCTTTTTTGCAGAGAAAGGAGGGCGCCCCGCTTTCAGGAAGAGAATCCGCTCGTTTTTTCTTCCAGGGACATGGGGTTGAGCTTCACGGTGTATTCGGTATCGAGCGGCGCGGGGTGCTTGCTGCCGTTTGCGATCGTCACGCCGTTTTTGTCCGCGGCGTAGGGCTCGACAAAGGCGTAGCGTCCGCTTGCGGTGGTTTCGCCGATATAGGCGTGGTAGCAGATCCAGCGCTGACCGTTCAGATCTGTGAAAAAGCTGGCGTGTCCGCAGCCGTTCACTTCTTCCGAGAGGGAGAGGATCGGGGTCGGCAGTTTCTCCCAGTTTGCTTTGTCCAGCGGGTCGCCGCCGAGGTATTTCAGCTGCCCGAGCTGGTAGTGGACGGTCCAGTATCCGCTGCCGGAGTAGATAACGTAGACCGTTCCGTCGTCGGCATAGACCGCGGTCCCGCCCTCGACCACGCGCGGCATATAGGTCTTCTGGATGGGGTCGTAGGAGAAGCCGTGCATTTCCCAGTCGTATTCGGGGACGCAGAGGACGGAAGCCTCGCCCTTGAGCGTCCACGGGTTGGTCATCTTCACGATGTTGATCGTCTGGTGCTTGCTGGGTTTTCCGGAGTCGACCACGGTGACGTAGAGGTTGTAGAGCTGGCCGTCGATCCGGAGATCGGTCTCGCCCGCCGCCCACGGGAATTCCGCCATATCCGGCGCCTCGACCGGCTGCGGGACGTTCACTTCACCTGTGACGGGGTTCCCCCACCGGCCGAAGAAGTCGTCGCCGTCGAGACATTTCAGGACGTACATCTGATGCTCGTTGCCGGAGGCGTTCACCGGTTCCGCGGCGATATAGCAGTACCAGCCGCCGTTGCCTTCTCCGATCTCTTCGTCGGTGTAATAATGGATCTCCGGCGACCACATGCTGTTTGACCACGGCTTTCCCGCTTCCGGCTGATAGACGATCTTTGACGTTGCGTAAGGCAGATCGCCGATATTGGCGGCCTTGCGGACGGTGAGGTGGCCGCCCCCCTGAGTGGAAACGTACCAGTAAAAGCCGCCGTACTCAAAGAGCCACGGGTCGGCGCCCGCCGGATGGACGGGATTGCGGAAGGTCATGGTTCCCGAGACCGGTGCGGCGCGGTCGAGCTTGCCCGAGAGCGTGGAGGGAACGCCGAAACGCGCGCCGCCCGTAAGATCGGTGAGATGGTCGAAGTTGCCGCCGTTGATCTCGATGTGATAGCTGCCGGTATAGGAGCCGGCGTCGCTTGCGGCGTATCCGACCGTCGCATAGAAGACGCCGCCGCTGATCGTGAGATCCACCCGGCCGGAGAAACGCTCTCCCGCCGAGAGGGAGGCGGCGCAGATCCCCTGATAGAAGGTCCCGCCGGAGATCGCCGCCGTTACGTCGCCGTCGTGAGCGCCGTTGTCGGAGAGCGTGAGCCGTTCGTGGAAGGAGCCGCCCTCCACCGTCAGCCGGACGGTGTAGTTTTTGCTGCCGCCGGCGGCGGAGCCGCCGCGCACCCGCTGCCACGAGCCGCTTTGGATCGTGAGATCGGAGCTTTCGTTCTGATAAGATTTCCGCGCCCCGCCCATCACGGAGGGGTAGGTCTTTACCGAGCCCGCTTTGAGGCAGGTGATCCCCTGACCGAGCAGGAGCGGGTGATTTGCGCCGTAGATGCTGATATATTCGCCCGCCGACGTGACCGTCAGATGCGAGAGCTCTGTCTCGCCCCCGCAGGTAAAGTCGGTGGGCAGCAGGAGCGCGGCGCCGTTTTGCACGGCGTAATCCGTCCCCTCGTATAGGGAGGTGAGGAGGATCTTTTCTTTATGGGAGGGAGCCGTGAAGGAACGCGCCGTGTAAGGACCGCAGAGCACGATAGTTCCGCCCGTCCCCGCGAGGGCGCGGTAGGCGGTCGTTAGGTTTCCGCCCGCGCTCTCCGCGCTGGAGCCGTCTCCCGTTCCGCCGTCGCGGAGATAATAGAGATGCTCCTCCTTGAGATCAAAGAGCGCGGCGGCGTCGCCGAGCAGGGAAGAGGAAGCGCCGTTTTTCAGGATCAGCGTCCCGCGGATCGCCGTTCCCTCCGCCGTGGCGGAGCCGATGCTTCCGCCGGCGAGCTTGACGTAGAGCGACTCGCCGACGCGGTCGAACGCCGCGCGGCCGATCTCTCCGCCCGAGAGCACGAGAGAGAAGACGGCGACCCCGCGTTCGGAGGCGATCAGCTCGCCGACCTTGCCGCTTCGGATCTCGACGGAGCATTTTGCCGCGCTGCCGGCGATCCGGTCGACCGCCGCGCCGTCAACAAGGACGGAACGAGCCGGGGAGAGGGAGGCAAAGCGGCCGCCGTAAAGGCGGGCGTTTCCGGAGAGGGCGACCGATCCCTCCGTCTTCAGATCCTGCGCGGCGGTGAAGATCCCCGCGCGCGCGTCGAGACCGCCGGTGAGCGTGAGAGAGGAAAACGCCGTTTCCCCGGCGAGGCGATAGCCGTCGGCGGCGAGGGAGGCGGAGTCGTCCGCGCCCTCCACCATGACGGGATAGGCGTGCGCCGGTTCCTGATAGGACGCGGCATTGACCGGACCGAGCAGACGGACCGTGCCGCCGATCCTGGCGGCGATCGCAAAGGCTCCGGCGTAGGAAGCGGGATCTTCGGGAGAACGTCCCGTTCCCGCGCCGCCTTCCCTCGCGTAGAGGACCGTGCGGCTCTCCAGCGCGTCAAAGCTTTCCGCGAACAGGTCGATCTCTTCTTTTGTGTAGTACGAGGCGTCCAGATGCAGGACGTCCGGACGGTTCGCCTTTTCTTTCAGTTTCCGCACTTCTTCGCTTGCCGTGCTGACAGAGAGGGAACCGATCTTTGCTCCAAGGAGATATACGTCCGCCCGCTCGACCACGTTGTTGACCGAGAGCGTGTCGATCTCTCCGCCCGAGAGGGTGAGGAGCGCCGTGCCGTTGAGCCGTCTGCTCTGGTCCCCGGCGGCACAGAGCGTGCCGATCCGCCCGCCCGTGACGGTGATCACGGCGTTCTGCCCGTAATGAGCGCTCACGTTGGCGCCGTAGAGATTCTCGATCCTGCCGCCCGTAACGGTGAGGCGGTTCGTACCGGTAAAGACGATGTGCTCCGCTCCCGCCGCCCGCTGGCGCGACCCGCCGATCACGGCGTAAAACGTACCGCTCTCCACGGTGACGGAGGAGCCGAGATAGGGGGAGGGAACGGAACCGGGGCTCTGCAGCCCGCCGACGACGTAAACCCCCTCGCCGCTGCCGAGATTGACGCTCTCAAACCCCTCGCCGAAGCGGACGGGACGGTAGGAGCAGACAAAGTTGAGGGTGTTTTTGTAGCGGAAGGTGATTTTTTCAAAGGTCGTGTCCCCGCCGATGTAATAACGCAGCGCGCCGTTCATCGTGAGGGAGGCGCCGTTCTCGGAGGAAAGAGTGACAGGCTTTTCGTGGAGCGGCGCCGTATAGCTTGACGGTTGTGTGTAGTCGGAGAGGAGGATCAGCACCGCTCCCGGCGCGTCCGCGGCGGCCGCGAGGGCGTAGGCGCGGTCAAGGGTATTGACCGGGTCGGAGCGCCCGCCCGTTCCGGAGGACTTTCCCGTTTTCTGGTCGATATAGATCCGCGCGTCCCCGGAAATATCGCGCCGCGGTGCCGGCTCGGACGGAGCGGGCGCCGTTTCCTTATCGGCGGGCACGGTTTTTCCCGGCCGGTAATCGGGAAAATCTTCCTCCGCGCCGGTTTCCGTGTCCGGCGCGGCGTCGGTCTCTCCGCTTTCCTCTGTTTCCGCGGGCGTACCCGCGCCGCAGCCGGGGAGAGAGGAGAGAAGAACAGAAAAGGCAAGAAGGCAGAAAAGGATTTTTCCGAGTTTCATTTTGATCCATCCTCTTTCTCTTTAATTGTTTTTATTATATTCTGCCGGCGTTTTTTTGTCAAGCGGTTGCTGCCGCGGCGATAAAAACCGAAAAATACAAAAACGAATGTTGAAAAAAACGATTCTGTTTTTCATTTTCATCTTGCTATAGCTATAATAGAATTCGGATCAAAATAGATGTGCGAAAAGCCGGAAAATGGGAGGGTCTTCATGAAAAAAGTTCTTCTTTTTGCTTTGTCAGTTTTCGTTTTGCTCTTTCCTCTGTTTCTGTTTTCTTCCTCGGCGGACGAGGCGGTCGTCTTTGTCGGCGGGGAAGGGGACGGTTACGCCACGCTCAAGGACGCGGCGGAAGATCTGCCCGCCTCGGGCGGTACCATCGTCGTGCGCGGACCGTTCGACCATTCCACAAGTCAAGGCGTGACCCTTCCTGCCAAGAGGCTGACGGTCACCTCCGTCTGGGAGAACGTGGACTACGCCGAGACCGCCGGTGCTTATTTCGGGCTGGGGCGGACGCTGAATCTGGGGGCGGATCTTACCTTTGAGCATCTTACGATCAAGATGACTGCGACCGGTGTCTACGGCAATATCTACGCTCAGGATCACGCGCTTACCGTGGGGGAAGGCGTGACGACCGTTGCCAACGGAAGCACCTCCAAATATCCGACTTTGTTCGGCGGTTTTTCCGCCAACAAAACCGCAACGCTCCCCGCCACCTCCGTTACCGTGGCGAGCGGGACATGGCAGAACGTGTACGGCGGCAGCTACGGTAACACGTTGAAAGCCGACTGTACCGTGACCGTCACGGGCGGCCGGATCGTAGACGTGCTTTGCGGCGGCAATCGCAGCGGCGCGTTGACCGGAAACACGCACCTCGATTTCAGCGGCGGCGAGGCCGGCGCCGTCTGCGGCGGCGTGTACGGCGTTTCCGGCGGTTCCGGTTCTATGACCGGCAACGTGGATCTTGATATCCACGGGACGGCAAACGTGACCGGCACGGTGTTCGGCGTCTCGTATTACAGCAACATCGTTTTCAACGGGAACGTCGATATCGACCTGTACGGGGAGGCAACGCTCGGCCGGCACGTGTACGGCGGATGCCTCGGGACGTCCGGTACCGCCAATATCACGCTCCTCTCAGAGGGCTGCGTCGTGCGGGCGCGGGAGAACGTCCGGTTTGTCAGGCCCTCCGATACTTCTAACTTTTTGTGCGGCGGTTCCTCCGCGGGGACCGTCACGGGGGATGTCAGCGTGTTCGTTTCGGATCACGCTTCTCTTCCCGGCGGCAACGTTTACGCGGGCGGTTACAGCGGCAGCGTGAACGGAAATTCGACCGCCGAGATCACCGGCGGCGAGGTGGGGGTAAACTTCACCGCGGGTTCCCGCACGGGGAGCGTGACGGGAACCGCCTCAACGCGCGCGTACGGCGGTCGGATCGGGAATTATTCCGGCGGTCCGTTCGACCTTCTCGGAAAGTATAACGGGACCGTCGGCACGGCGCTCGTCCTGCTCGATGGCGCGGACATAGCCGGCAAGGTCTCTCTGAACGGCGCCGCCGGTACCCTCACCCTCAAAAGCGGCAGCGCCTCCTACTGCGAGGGGACCTGCGAGGTCGATCTCTCGGGCGCAAAGACGCTCTCGGTCGGCGGAACGCTGACCGCCTCCTCGATCACCGGCGGCGGTACGCTCCGCATCCCGGCGACCACGACCGTCACCGCCGACAGCCTGAGCGGGTCGCTTACCCTCCGGATCGACGGCGAGCCCGTCGGGAATCAGGTTTACCTGACCGTCGCGGAACAGGCGGCGGGGGCGGAGGTTCTCTACACGCCGATCGACGACGAAGCGCTGAATGAGACTGAAGCAGGAGGAGTTGTCAGCTATACCATGCGTTACGCGGACCGTTACGACCTTGTCACGGTGCGGATCCGGTACTACAATCCCCGTACCGAAGGCGGAGAGCCGAGCATCGTACTCCGGCGCGGCGTGTATAACAGCAGCGACGATATTATCACCGGCTATACGGCAGGCACGGAAAACGGGAAGCGCTACATCGAAGCGACGCTCACCCCCGGCCTCTACGGCTGCAAGGTCTACTACAACGGCTCAAACGATTACCGGATCAAACACATCTACGTCAGCGGCAAGACGGCCGCGCAGGAGTACGACGTGCCGCTCGAGCCGTACGCGGAGAACTCCTGGTCGGAGAACGTCTTTGCCAATCAGACCGACGAGGTATCGGCGCTGTTCGGCACCGAGGGGCTGATCGGGTACGAAGGGTTCGATACGCCCACCTTCTCGCTGGAGGGGAGCGTGCGGAACTTCATGAACAACGACCAGCTCTGCGACTACGTCGACGCGCTGGCGGCGGGCTGCGAATATCTCCATCACTACTATCCCTTCGCTGTGAGCGCGATGGGCAACCGCACCCCCGTGCTGGTCTTTACCAAGGCCGATATAACCGACAAGAGTTTTGACGAGGCCGCCGCATACCTGCGCTCCCTCTATGAAGGAACGCGCGATATCGTCTTCATCACCGGCAGCAAGCACGGCAACGAGCCCGCCGGGATCGAGGGCGCGCTCGCTTTCTCCAAGGACCTGACGGGCGCGTACGGCGAAGAGGTCCTGGAGAAGATCGGCGCGATCGTCGTGATGCCTTGCGTGGAAGTGGACAACAACCAGCGCTTCAAACGTACGACGGAGAGCGGGATCAACCCGAACCGCGACATGGTCGCGCTGTATCTTGAATCCTCGCAGAATCAGGTCTACGTTTACAAGAGCCTGATGCCCTCCGTGACGATCGACTGTCACGAGGACAGCGGCAACTCTTCGATCGACCCCGGCGATTTCTCGGTTGACGATCTGGTCGATATCTGCGTCCATTTTTCGACGAATTACAATTCGCCGCTTTATGACGGTACGATCCTCCGGGCGGGGACCTTCGACGCGACCGCGCTCCGCGGCAATCAGATCATGATGGACGTGATCGAACGGACCAAAGCGGTCGGTCTGCGCGGGAGCGTGTATTCCTGGAATTATACGATGCCCGGTACCGCCGCGACCTACGGGACCCTTCGCGGCTCCTACGGGTTCCTGGTGGAGACGATGCGCATCTGGACCGGCACGGGCCGTTACGCCCGCGCGGTCTTCGGGATCGAGCAGGCGCTGAAGGGGCTTGTCGCCGAGGTGATCGAGGCGGCCGACGCCGGCGACTCGCTTGCGGCGGACGTGGCGGCCAACCGCGCCCGCGTCGCCGCGATCACGGAATACGACGAAAACAACCTCTTTGCCGGGGCCCATTCCGCAAGCGGGACCAGTCAGGAGACCGGCATCAAGCCGACCGTCTACGTCTCGGGGATCTGGAAGGATCCGGACGACACGAGGACCGTCAATCTCCCCGACACTCTGTCGGACATGATCGTTCTTCCCACCGCGTACGTCGTTTCCGCGGATGCGGCGGATCTTGACGACGTTCTCCGTCTCCTTGATTTGCACGGCATCCCGTACACCAAACTGCAGGATGGCGCCACGCTCACGCTGCGCCGGTACAGCGGCGGGTACGAGAACACGGCGATCGGCGCGGCGGAGGAGGTCACCTTCGAGCACGGTGCCTACGCCGTCACGATGAACAGCAGCGACGCGTATCTGATCGCCTACCTCTTCGAGCCGAACAGCTTCCGCTTTACGAGCGCCGTGGATCATACCTCCAGCTTTGAACACATGGGATATCTGACCGACGCGGACGGGCTCTACCGCTCGGAAGAAGATAACGTCTACCTGATCGTTGAAGCCCTGCGCGCGCCGCTCGCCTTCAGCGGCGCCTCGCTGACGCTGGAAAACGACCTGACCTTCAACTTCAAGGCGGACGCCTCGCTCTTCGGAGCGGGCGGGTACGCCGATCCTTACGTTGATTTCTTCTTCAACGGCAAGGTCCGGACGGTCACGGAATACCGGGTGGAGAACGGCAAGTACGTCTTCTCCTTCACCGGCATCGCGCCGCATCAGATGAACGACGTGCTCACGGCGACGCTGCACGCGGATCGGGCCGGGACGGACGTGACCGACGTCCGGGAGTACAGCGTCGGAGAGTACTGCTACGACGCGTACGGGCAGTACGGCGACGCGCAGTACGCCCAGCTGCACCGGCTCCTCGCGGATCTCCTGCAGTATGGCGCGCGCTCGCAGGAGTATATGTCCTACCGGACGGACGCGTTGGTGACCGACCGGCTCGCGGTCTACCCGGATCTGGCGGCTTGCGCAACGGTCGGTACGCCGACCTATGAGACCGTTCGGGATCTCGCTGTCGCGACCGTAACGTCTCCCGCCGCCGTGTTCAAGGGCGCGGGACTGAACCTGCAGAACACGGTCGCGATCCGGCTGAAGATCCGGACAGATGAGGATGTCGCCACGCTCACGCTGAAAGCAAGCAAAGCGGGCGGCGGCGAGTACGAAGTGCCGGGGACCGAATTCCTGGCGGCGGAAGCGGGCGTCTACTACGCCTTCTTTACCGGTTTCAACGCGGGCGAGATGAAGAAGACGGTGAACTTTACCGTCTATCAGGGGGAGAACGCGGTCAGCGATACGATCGCGTACAGCATCGAGTCCTACGCGTACGACAAGCAGGGAGACGCTTCGCTCACGGAACTTCTTTCCGCGATGATGAACTACGGCGAGTCCGCCCGTCTGTATCAGGCGGCGCAGTAAGGGGAAGATCCATGAAAGAAACAAACAAAACGTCTTATCAGGCGCCGGAGCTTCTTGTGATCGAACTCGGAGAGATCGCCGCGGTCGCCACGAGCGACGTCGGCTCCTCTGGCGGCGCGCAGGGCGGCGGCATCCCGCTCCCGGACGTGAATTGGAATTAAAAAAAGCGGCGGCCGATAAAATACGACCGCTCAAGCGCAGGAGAGAATATGCGATTCAAAGACTCTATGCCGCGCACCGAGGCGTTTTTGCGGGAGCACGTCCGCTCGGGCGGCGCCGGGAGCGTCGCCGTCTTACTCGGGGACGGGACGGGGGAGCGCTGGCGCTTTTTCGCGGGCGGACCGGGCGGGGAGGAGACCCGCCAGAACGGGAAGACGCTCTACGATATGATGTCGGTCACCAAAATCCTCACTGTTGCGCCGCTGTTCCATATCGCGATGGAGGCGGGGCTCGTTTCTCCGGAGGATCCGCTCGGCCGGTATTTTCCCGAGGCGCCGGCGGACAAGGCGGGGATCCCCCTGTGGATGCTCCTCTCGCACTGCTCGGGGCTGGACCGGTACGTTTACCCGGAGCCGATGGGCCCCGACCGCCGCGAGGAAGCGATCCGCTTCCAGCTGACCCATCCGCTTCTCTTTGAGCCGGGGACGCGGTATCTCTATTCCTGCAGCGGCTTTGTGCTGCTCGGCTTCCTTCTGGAACGTCTCTGGAACGCGCCGCTCGACCAGCTTTTTGCCGAAAAGATCACCGGCCCCCTCGGCATGGCGGATACCGGTTTTTGTCCGCGGGAAACGGAAAACATCGTCGAAGGAACGCTGAAACCCCCGTCCGGCCTGATCCGGTGCAGTGATGAGATCAACCGCCGCCTTTACGGAGTTTCCGGCAACGCGGGCGCGTTCTCCTGCCTCGACGATATGGCGCGCTTCGGCCGCTCGCTTCTCTGCGGGCATCCCGACCTGATGCGCCGGGAGACCTTCGAGCTTGCCGCGCGGGACAGAACGCCGTCGCTTTCTCTCGGCCGCGCGCTCGGCTACGTTTACGCCGACGGGCGCTACGGGCAGGGAGGGGGACTCTATTCGGACGGTACGGTCGGTCATACCGGCTTCAGCGGGACCGAGTGCTTCGCCGACCGGAAGCAGGGTTTTTTCCTCGTCTCGCTCTCCAACACCTCGCTTTATACCGCCATCCGGAAGCAGAACTGCACGGCGGCGTGCGCCGCCTTCCGCGAGGGGCTGCACCGGGCGATCAAAGCGGATCTGGAAGAATAAAAAAAGCGCGTCCGGTTTTCCGGACGCGCCGCTTTTTCAGGAATACATCCCGTTCGCGCTCATATAGTCGAAGATCATCTTGCCGTGGTTCTGCTCCTGCTTCTGGATCGCGTTGATCGCGTCGCGGATCTGCGGATTTTTGAACTCGAACACGCAGGTGTCGTAGAGATGCGACGTGTGCTTTTCGGCGGCGAGGACGTCGCTGCAGAGATAGGAGTCGTTCTTCTTGTCCGGGGAGTCCTCTTTGCCGTAAGCGGCGGTAAAGGTCGGCTGCTGCGCGTTGCCGCTCTCCGGCTGGCTGACGGTCCCCTTTTCGATCCCGGCGAGCAGATCGTAGTGCTGCTGCTCGCATTGAGAAAGCTGGCTGAAGAGATCCTTCAACTGCTTGTCCTTCGCCTGTTTGGCGCCCCGCGCGTATTTGTCTACGCAGAGCTGTTCCGTGCTCTTCATATCTTTGAGCAGCGTTTTTTCCTTTTGCGACAATGTCATATTCATCACCTCGCTTCTATTATGGACCGATCCGCGTTGCGTTATGCAGCGAGAGGTTTTTGAGTTTGAAGCGATTGGGCGCGGATAATTCTTTTTTCTCCCCCTCCGTTAGTAGAGCATATCTAAATTGTCTACCGTACTCCACCTTATACGGCGATCCGTGAACGCGTCGACGTCGAGAAGATCGGGGTCTTCGTTTGTAAAGAAAAATACCGCTCCGGCGTACCCGTTTTGAATAACGTCTTCGTTTTCTTGCAAATGCTTTTTCTTTTCTTCCTCGCTGACGTTTTTCAAGCAATCCTTCATAAATAGCTCGTAGACTTTTTGCTTATATTCTTCATAACTCATCATTTTGTTTTTCTCCATTAGTTTGCAGGCTCCCGGTATATGTCGAGCACGGGATCGTCGTAGTCGATCTCCTCCATTTCAAAAACAGGTCTGGAGCCGTATTGCTTTTCAAGCCTGTTTGCTTCCTCGACGAGACGGTCATAGAAAATTTCTTCGATCGCGTTTTGGAAGGCAAACTCTTCCTTCGGGACCTTGCAGTTGACAGCGCAGATGATATTGTTCGACCGGCTTGCGGGGATCTTTCCCAACGCGGTCAGGAATTCGCGCTCTGTCATGGCTTTTTCTCCTCTCACAGCAGCCGCTTGTAGATATCCAGCATACTTTCGATCTGATACTTCAGGAGCCAGGCGGCGTTATTGTATTCCGGCGTTGCCTTGAGCAGGTCGAGGAGCGGGGGAAAATACCGTTCCGTTTCCCGGATCATCCGGTATATTTTGTCCCGGCTCAACCCCCATGCCATGGTCGTGAGGTTGTTGCAGCGGTCCAGACATTTGATAAGCGCCGCCTCCGGGTCGGAGGCGATCCCCGCGTAGTACGCGTCCAGTATCCGTTCCCGGTCTGCGCCGTCCGCCTTTTTGCAGGTAAGGAGCCGCACCAGCTCCCGCGCCCGCTCTCCGACGGGCAGATCGTCCGCCTGTATTCCGCAATCCTCGATCACGTCATGGAGCAGGCACGCCGCGAGGATCCCGTCGTCGGCGATCCCGAGCGCCAGCGCGTGACAGGCAAGGTTCAGCGGGTGGTAGAGATAGGGAACGTCGGAGCGCTTTCTCGTTTGCCCTTCGTGCGCTTTTGCGGCAAAGTCGACGGCGCACGCCGTGTCGCTGAGACCAAGGGCCTTTGCCGTCGTTTTTACATAGGTTTTCATGTGCTCCCAGTCATAGAGAGCATCGGTCGTTTCAAGGGAGGGGCGCTCGCTTGTGAGCACGGAGAGGGAGACGTCGAACAGCTCCGCGAGACGGATCAGCTTCTCCGCATCGGGTAGGTATTCTCCTCTCTCCCAGGATGAAACGGCCTGAAAGCTGACGCCCATACTTTCCGCGAGTTTTTCCTGTGTCCAGCCTCGTTTGTCACGCAGAGCGCGGATGTTTTTACTGACGTTCATATTTTGCCTCCTTTGGACGGGCGTTGGTCGATGCGTTTTTTTTGAGGTGTTCCATTGCTTCTTGTTCCGGGATCTCCTTGATCTCGTCCATGATGCTGAGGGAGCCGATCCCGTAAGGGGAGTCGGCCGGCTCGCCCGAATCGTACCCGACCAGGCGGTCGAGGATCGCGCATTGCGTGTCGCGGAACCAACCGCTCCCGCGATTGAGAAAGTATTCGCCGTTTTCCTCCCGGCCGAGGATCTTTCCCCCGATCAGATAATAGGTGACAGATCTCTTTTTCATCGTTTTTCTCCTCCTTCATCCATAGGATATCAGATCTTCGGAGAGAAGAACAGCAAGCACGGCTTTGAGTTTTCTGCTTTTTCTTCCAGTTCTGCTTGAGCTGCGGGGAGAGCGTTTCCGCCTTTTACGTTTTTATTATAAAGTTTCCCGCGCCTCCTGTCAACGGCGGAGCCGGAGTCGTTTTCCGCTTTTCATTGACTTTTTTGCCCGCTTGTGGTAGAATACGACCGTATGAAAAAAGAAGGAGAACGGCGATGAAGATCACGGACCTGCATTTGAAAGAGATTTATTCCGTTTTGGACCGGGAGGGAGCCGACCCCGTCCTGCGTCTGTATCTGCCCTATAATATGGCGGAGATGAAGCGCGGGGAGCAAAGGCGGCCGACGGTGGTGCTTTGCCCGGGCGGCGGCTATCGCTTTGTCAGCGAGCGGGAGGACGAGCCGATCGCGCTCCGGCTGCTCGCGGAAGGGTATAACGTTGCCGTCCTGCATTATTCGGTGAACGGCTTCCGCTATCCGGCGCAGCTTCTCGAGATCGCCGCGGCGATGGATCTCCTTGTCCGCCGGCAGGCCGAGTGGAACGTGGACGCGGAGCGGATCGCCGTGATGGGCTTTTCCGCCGGCGGGCATCTCGCCGCGCATTATTCCGTCGCTTACGCCGGAGAGACGGTCCGGCGCGTTTTCCCGGAGAGTCCGGCGCCGCGCGCGTCGATCCTCTGCTATCCCGTGATCTCCGCATCCCTCTCCAGCACCCATAAGGGCAGCATCCTCGAGCTGCTCGGTCACGAGCCGAGCGAAGAGGAGATCGAACTCCTTTCCTGCGACAGGCAGGTGGGCGAGGGGACGCCGCCCGCTTTCCTCTGGCACACCTCGGAGGACCGGACCGTCCCGGTGGAGAACTCTCTCCTCTACGCCGCCGCCCTCAGCCGTTTCCACATCCCCTTCGAGCTGCATATCTATCCCTACGGCTGGCACGGCCTTGCCACCGCCGACGGCGAGACGAACGCCGCTCTCCCGCCCCGCGTCGCTCACGTCGCCGACTGGATGCCCGCGCTCAAACGCTGGCTCTCGATCGTTTTCGCGCTCTGAAGCACCCGGAAAGTTCCGCTGTGCGGAACTTTCCGTTTTTCTTTTCCGAAATATGGACATTTCGGGAAAACTGTGGTAAAATACAAAAGATAATGCTCCGCGCAGCGGGAAAAGGGAGTGATCGGTCATCTTCAAGAATTTTTCCTACAGTATCAAAAAATACAGTTTTCTCCTGAAGCAGCTTGTTTCGCGGGATTTCAAGGTAAAATACAAGCGCTCCGTCCTCGGCGTCCTCTGGAGCCTCCTGTATCCCGTGTTGATGATGACGGTCATGGCGATCGTCTTTTCCAACATTTTCCGGATCTCCACGCCGGGGGTCAGCTATCTTGCGTATCTGATGACGGGTCTGACGCTTTTCAACTATTACAGCGAGGCGTCCAACCTCGCGATGAGCAGCGTCGTCGCCAACTTCGGACTGATCAATAAGGTCTATATGCCGAAGTACATTTTCCCGCTCTCCAAGTGCCTCTTTGTCGGGATCAACTTCCTCCTTACCCTGATCCCGCTTTACGCCGTGATCCTCCTCACGGGGACGGGACTTTGCTGGCAGCATATCCTTCTCCCTTATGCGTATCTCTGCCTTTTCATCTTTACGGTCGGGATGGGCTTTCTCCTCTCCACGATCGCGGTCTTCCTGCGGGATATGTTTTATATCTACGGGATCGTCATCACGATCTGGACCTACCTTACGCCGATCATGTACGATATCAATATGATCGGCAACAAGACCCTTGCCTTTTTGATGAAGTTCAATCCTCTCTATCAGTACGTCAATTTTGCGCGTGAGATCATCCTGTATCACCGTACCCCCACCCCTTGGATGTTCGCGGGGTGCGCGGTCTCGGCGCTCGGCATTTTCGTTATCGGGGCGCTCGTCTTCCGCAAAAAACAGGATAAGTTTATCTATTACATTTAAGGAGTCGTCATGTCGGAATTGGAAAAAGATCTGATGGTCGAGGTGGACGGCGTCTCCATGATGTTCAACCTCGGGATCGAAAAAGGCTTTTCGATCAAGCAGTGGTTTACCGAGATCGGCAAGCGCAGGCAAAAACGAGAGGAAAAGAAAAAGAACGAATTCTGGGCGCTCCGCGACGTGTCCTTCAAGATAAGGAAGGGGCAGGTGTACGGCTTTGTCGGCGCCAACGGCGCGGGCAAATCCACCCTCCTCAAGATCGTCGCGGGCGTGATCAAGCCGACGAAGGGAACGGTCCGGACCTGGGGCAACATCTGCCCGATGATCGAGCTCGGCGCCGGGTTCGATCCCCAGCTCACCGCGCGCGAGAACATCTATCTCGACGGCGCGATCATGGGCTATTCCAAGGAGTTTATCGACAGTAAATTCGAGGAGATCGTCGAGTTTTCCGAGCTGCGGGACTTCCTTGACGTGCCGGTGCAGAATTTTTCCTCCGGTATGACGGCGCGGCTCGCCTTTTCGATCGCCACCGTCGTCGATCCGGAGATCCTGATCGTAGACGAGATCCTCTCGGTCGGCGACATCGCCTTCCAGGAAAAATCGCAGAAAAAGATGATGAGCATGATCACCGGCGGAACGACCGTCCTCTTTGTTTCCCACTCCGCGGAACAGGTCAAACGGATCTGCGACCGGGTGGTGTGGCTTGACCACGGAAAAGTCGTGAAAGAGGGCGGAAAAGAAGTGTGCGACGAGTATTTCGCTTTTTGCACAGCGAAATAAGCTCGTTGCGGAAGCTCGGAACTTTGTGTTTTTGTCGGTGAAAGGGATATTCTTGTTATGGTAAAAAAGTTTTTTTCTTCTTTGAAGAAAGACGGTTTGATCGGAACGATAAAAAAGATCTTCCGGTTTATCCGGATGAAGCTCGCCGCGCGGAAGCATCGGAACGTTGTTGCGGAGACCATAGACGTGACGCGCTTTTCCACGGTGATCGTTTTTGAGAACAATTTCGGCTGGAACCATTTGATGAAGCAGCGCCCCCAGCAGATCGCGGAGCATCTCCCCGCGGACACGCTGATGTTTTATCACAGCCATTACAGTGAGGATTTTCCTCGCGGACGGCGCATCGTCCGGAAAAAAGAGAATCTTGTCCTGATCGATCTGGGGTATTATCGTGACGTCATGCTCGCGGAGCTGGCCTTCCACAAAAACAAATACGTCATGGTCTATTCCACCGATTTTATCCCGTATGACCGTCTCAAGCTGTATGAGGAGTATCATTATACCGTCCTTTACGAGTATGTCGACGATCTCAACGAGATGCTGAGCGGGAAGGAGGAGTACGCCCGGCTCAAGGAACGGCACGATCTCCTCTTGCAGGACGATATCATCGTGACCGCGACGGCGACCAGACTGTACGAGAATATCAAAAAAGAACGGCCGGAGCATCTGGAACTGATCACAAACGGCGGCGACTACGACCATTTCCGTTACCGGGAGTATCCTGTTCCGGACGATCTGCAGAAGATCAAAGACCGCTTCGGAGAGACGCTTTGCTACTACGGCGCCCTCGCGGGGTGGTTCGATTACGGTCTGATCAAAGCGATCTCGGCAAAACGGCCGGAGACGGCGATCGTCCTGATCGGGATGGACTACGATCATTCCCTCGGCAAAAGCGGAGTATGCGATCTTCCCAACGTTTTCTTCCTCGGGAAAAAGACGTTCGATCAGCTTCCCGCTTACGGATGCAATATCGACGTTTTTCTGATCCCGTTTTTGATCAACGAGATCACCTTATCCACTTCTCCCGTCAAGCTTTTTGAATATATGGCGATGGAAAAGCCGATCGTAACGACCGCGCTCCCCGAGTGCAGAAAGTACCGATCTGTCCTGTGCTCGGAGAATACCGAGGCGTTTCTTTCCAATATCGAGATCGCGTTTGAAAAACGCTCCGATCCCGATTTCCGCGCTTTGCTTGCAAGGGAAGCGAAGGAGAACGAGTGGTCCGCAAAAGCCGATCAGCTCGTGAAATTCGCCAATCGCTGCAGGGAGGAAAAGATCGCGCGCCGCATCGGCGAGATCCTGCAGAAGGAAGCGTACGACCGCATCGTGGTCTGGCGCAGCACGTTTGGCTGGGACGTGCCGCTTTTCCAGCGGCCGCAGCACATTTCAAGACAACTGGCGAGGAAAGGGTGCCTTGTCTTCTATGAAGTCACCCAAAAAACGGATCTGTCCGTTTTCGATCTTGACCGGATAGAAGAACGCCTGTATCTTTCCAATTTTGAAAATTTCGTTTTCAAGCAGGAACTGCTCCGCGCTCTCGCCGCCTCCTCCAAGCCGAAGTATCTGCAGATCTATTCCACGAACTGGCAGATGGGGCTGGAGGAGCTGGAGGAATACCGGCGGGCCGGATTTACGCTCCTCTACGAATATATCGACGATATCAATCCGGATCTCGCGGGCACCGACGAGCTCCCGCAGTATGTGAAGGAAAAATACGATTACGCGATGGAACATACCGACGCGCTGATTGTTACCACCGCCAAAGACCTGTATGAGGACGTCAGGGCAAAGCGCGGGACCGCGAACACGGTGATGGCGTCGAACGGAGTGGACTATCCCTTTTTCCGGGATCTGACCGGGGATTTCCGGCCGGAGGCGGATTTTTTGCGCGTGATCGGCAACGGGAAGATCAACGTCTGTTATTACGGAGCGCTCGCCAAGTGGTTCGACTATGAGCTGATCCGGAAGATCGACGCGACGGGACGCTATAATATCATCCTTTTCGGCGTCAAATACGACGCGTCCTACGATCAGAGCGGGATCGGCCGGCTGAAGAACGTCCACTTTTTCGGAGCAAAGGATTATAAGGATCTGAAGTATTACGCGTCCCGGGTCGACATTCTGACGATCCCGTTTGTGATCAACTCGATCACGCAGGCGACCTCTCCGTTGAAGCTTTTTGAGTATATGGCTCTCCATAAGCCGATCGTGACGACGGCGATGAACGAATGCAAAAAATACGCCTCCGTCCTGATCGGCGAGGATCACGACGGCTTTCTGCGCCAGCTTGAACGCTGCCCGTCTCTTGCCGGAGACGAGACGTATCTCGCTCTGCTGGATCGGGAGGCGCGGGAGAACGACTGGTCGGCAAAGGCGGACAGCGTGATCGGCTTGATGCGGGAAAACGAGAGAGGATAAAGCGCGGGACCGCTTTCGGCGAGAGGTGCGGAAGAGATGAAAGAAAAACTGTCCAAGCTGCGGAACGTCTATCAAAAATACGGGTTTTTCGGCTTCTGCAAAAAGCTGTACGCCTACGTGAGGGCAAATTATCTGGACCGGATCAGTTTCTCCGTGTGGATCGCGCCCGGGCGGTACCGCCGGGAGATCCGCCGGATCCTCGAAGCGGAACGCTACGACCGCGTCATCCTCTGGCGCAGCAGCTTCGGCTATCAGGTGCCGCTTTTCCAGCGTCCTCAGCATATCGCAAACGCGCTTGCAAAAAGCGGCTGCCTCGTTTTTTATGAAGTGACGACGATGACCGACCGGGTCAAAAAGATAAAAAAACTGACCGACCGGCTCTATCTTTTCAACTTCAACAATTTCCGTCTTGCTCGGCTCCTGACGGAGGAGCTGGAGCGTCTCGCCTGCCCCCGGTACGTGCAGCTTTATTCGACGGACTGGAAGCTCTCGGTCCGGGACATCGGAGCCTATCTCGACCGCGGCTTCGGCTTTGTGTACGAGTATATCGACCATATCAGCCCGGAGCTGGCCGGGACGGAGACCCTGCCCAAAAACATCAGCGAAAAGTACGAGTTTGTGATGACCCATCCCGAGGTCTTCGTCGTCGTGACGGCGGATCGTTTACGCCGCGACGTGCTGCGGCGGAGAGGGGAAGCGCGTCTCGCCGTTTCCTCCAACGGCGTGGACTTTGACTTTTACCGGGAGTTTGACGGGAGCTTCGCTTTGGACGCGCCCTTTTCCGCGGTACTGGCGCGCGGGAAGCCGGTTTTGATGTACTACGGCGCGCTGGCAAGCTGGTATGATTACGAATTGACCAAAAAGCTGGCTGCCACCGGCCGGTACAGCATCGTCCTCTACGGGATCAAGTATGACGGCTCCTTTGACGCTTCCGGGATCGGGGAGACGGAAAACGTCTTTTTCCTCGGCGCAAAGGACTATCGGGAGCTGAAGTACTACGCAAAGCAGGCGGATCTTTTGATGATCCCGTTCCTGATCAACGATATCACGCGCGCCACCAATCCCGTTAAGCTTTTTGAGTATATGGCGCTTGGCAAGCCGATCGTAACGACGGATATGGACGAATGCCGCAAATACGCCTCCGTCCTGATCGGGCGCGACCGGGAGGACTTTCTCCGGAAGGTCGAACAAGGTCTCTCTCTGGCGGATGATCCCGCCTATCTCGCCACCCTTGAGCGCGAGGGGCGGGAGAACGACTGGAGGGAAAAAGCCGGGGCGATCCTTGACCTCTTGCGCGCAAACGAACCACGCCCGTAAAATCGCCGAACACAATAAAACGAGATCGCGAAAGGAAAAAAGATGTCCGATTTCGGAATAAATGAAATGCTCCAAATGCAAAAGGCTTTGCAGGAGAAATATAAAGACAGATGGAAGCCGATCTGCCCCGAACGCGGGAAAGATCAGCTGCTTTGGATGATAGGGGAAATAGGCGAAGTAATTGACGTTGTGAAGAAGAACGGCGGTGAAGCGGCGAGTCATGACAAGGAGCTGCGGGAAAGCCTTGTTGAAGAATTGGCAGACGTCCTGATGTATTACAACGATGTTTTGCTGTGCTACGGGGTAACGGCAGAGGAGTTAAAGCGATCCTATATCAGCAAATTTGAAAAGAATATGAAGCGCTGGTAAGTTCCGTCGCTTCAGAAAAAGAAAGAAAACGCTTCCGATAACGGAAGCGTTTTTTCATGTCCGGCGGGAGATGGTAAAACTGAACAAAAACCGATGTTAGCAGGTGCTAACTCTTTGTCTCCTCCGCTGAAAATGCGGAAAAAACGGAAAAAAGAGCGAAAACCTCTTGACCGGTTAGCGAAAGGTAACTATAATAATATCCGGTTAGAGAAGGCTAACCGGCGCGCGGCGCCGGTCGAAAGAAAGGACGGATCTTATGATGCCGCTCAGCTTGGCTGGAGTAGGGGAAGAGAACATCATCAAAAAAGTAGGCGGGAATCCGGAGGTGAAAAAGCACCTGGAGGATCTCGGTTTTGTCGCCGGTGAGACGGTCAGCGTGATCACGGCCATGGGCGGCAATGTGATCGTGAAGGTCAAGGAATCGCGCGTCGCCATCAATGACGAGATGGCGCGCAAGATCATGATCTGAATAAAAGAAAAAAACGGTAAAAGGAGGATACAGACATATGAAAACACTGCGGGACGCAAAGATCGGCGAGACCGTGAAGGTCGTCCGCCTGCACGGTGAGGGCGCGGTGAAGCGCCGCATCATGGACATGGGGATCACGCGCGGCGTGGAGGTTTTTGTCCGCAAGCTGGCTCCCCTGGGGGACCCTGTCGAGGTCATGGTCCGGGGCTACGAGCTCTCGCTCCGTAAAGCGGACGCGGAAATGATCGAAGTGGAATAAACCGGCAAAAAGTCAGAACTTCGGGGGAGACCCCCTTATTTTAAAGCTCCCGGTTAGCGGATGCAAACCGGAATGCGGAAAGGAAACGATATGGATCTGCGAATTGCCCTGGCAGGCAACCCGAACAGCGGGAAGACTACGCTCTTCAACGCGCTGACCGGCTCCAACCAGTTTGTCGGAAACTGGCCCGGCGTCACGGTCGAAAAGAAGGAAGGAAAGCTGAAAAAGCACGACGGCGTCGTTATCACCGACCTTCCCGGCATCTATTCTCTGTCCCCTTATACGCTGGAGGAGGTCGTCGCCCGGAACTACCTGATCGGCGAGCGGCCCGACGCGATCCTCAATATCATCGACGGGACCAACCTCGAGCGCAACCTCTACCTCACGACCCAGCTGACCGAGCTCGGGATCCCGGTGGTCGTCGCTATCAACATGATGGACGTCGTGAAAAAGAACGGCGACCGGATCGACACGGCGGAGCTTGCCCGTCAGATCGGCTGCAAGGTCGTGGAGATCTCCGCGCTCAAGGGCACGGGCATCAGCGAGGCGGCGGAAGCGGCGGTCGAAGCGGCGAAAAACGGAAAGACCGTTCCCCAGCACACCTTTTCCGGTCCTGTGGAGCACGCGCTGGCTCACATCGAGGAAGCGGCCGTCCACAATATGCCGGAGGAGCAGCAGCGTTGGTACGCGATCAAGGTCTTTGAGCGCGACGACAAGGTCCTCGGAACGCTGAAGATCGACAGCGAGACGCTCGCGCATATCGAGTCGGATATCAAAGCGGCGGAAAAGGAGCTGGACGACGACGCGGAGAGCATCATCACCAACGAGCGCTATATTTACATCGCCTCCGTGATCAAAGCCTGCTATAAAAAGAAGAACGTCGGAAAACTCTCCACCTCCGATAAGATCGATAAGGTCGTTACCAACCGCTGGCTCGGTCTGCCGATCTTTGCGCTTGTGATGTTCCTTGTCTACTGGATCTCGATGGTCGGCATCGGCTCCGCCGCGACCGACTGGGCAAACGACGGCCTCTTCGGCGACGGATGGCATCTCTTCGGCATCGGTTCCTCCGAGGCGGAGGAAAAGACGGAGGAGTACGAGGCTGCCATCCGCGCGCTTGACGCTTACGGGGTCGAAGTGGACGCCGAAGCGGAGGATTTTGACGCGGACGCGCTCCGCGAGGAGATCGGCGCCGTCACCTCCGCCGAGAAATCAAAAAAATACACGGTCGTCGATGACGAAACGCTGGAAGAAAGCGAGATCGACGTTTATTTTGACAAAGTCCCGGACGACGCGGACGAGGAGGAAGTGAACGCGCTCTCCTTTGCGGACGCGGCGGAGTACTTTACCAAGACCAATCCGGAATTTGCCGAGCCGGATCCCGCCGATTACGGCGTCTGGGTCCCCGGTATCCCGACCCTGATCGAGGGCCTGCTCGATAAACTCAACACCGCCGATTGGCTCAAAGGCCTGATCCTCGACGGGATCGTCGCCGGCGTCGGCGCGGTGCTCGGCTTTGTACCGCAGATGCTGGTCCTCTTCCTCCTGCTCGCGTTCCTTGAGGCGTGCGGCTATATGGCGCGTATCGCCTTCGTGCTTGACCGGATCTTCCGCCGCTTCGGCCTCTCCGGCAAGTCCTTCATCCCGATGCTGATCGGCACCGGCTGCGGAATCCCCGGCGTTATGGCGAGCCGCACGATCGAAAACGAGCGTGACCGCCGTATGACGATCATGACGACCACCTTCATCCCCTGCGGCGCCAAGGTCCCCTTCATCGCGATGATCGCGGGCGCCCTCTTTAACGGCTCTGCGTGGGTCGCCACCTCCGCTTACTTTATCGGTATGGCGGCGATCATCCTCTCCGGCATCATGCTGAAAAAGACCAAAATGTTCGCGGGCGAGCCCGCTCCCTTCGTCATGGAGCTCCCCGCCTACCACTGGCCCACGCTCGGCAACGTGCTGCGTTCGATGTGGGAGCGCGGCTGGTCCTTCATCAAAAAGGCCGGCACCATCATCCTGCTTTCCACGATCGTGGTCTGGTTCACCTCCTTCTTCGGCTGGGTGGACGGCAAGTTCATGATGCTCTCGGAGGAGCAGCTTGACGCGTCGATCCTTGCCAAAATCGGGAACGCCGTCGCCTGGATCTTCGCGCCTCTCGGCTGGGGCAACTGGCAGGCGACCGTCGCCTCTGTCACCGGCCTTGTCGCAAAGGAGAATATCGTCGGCACGATGGGCATCCTTTACGGCGATCAGGCTGGTCTGCGCGAGGCGTTCACCGGACTTACGGGCTACTCCTTCCTCGTCTTCAACCTGCTCTGCGCTCCGTGCTTCGCCGCGATCGGCGCGATCAAGCGTGAGATGAACAACCGGAAGTGGACCTGGTTTGCCATCGCCTACCAGTGCGGATTTGCTTATGCGATCTCCCTGATGATCAATCAGTTCGGCAACCTATTCAGCGGCAACCTCTCCGGCGCGCTGAACGTCATCAGCCTGATCTGCGCCGTCGCGCTCCTCTGCCTGATGTTCTATATGATCTTCATCAAGAAGTACAAGGAAGCGACCACGCTCACCGAAAAACTCAAAACCAACAAATAAGGAGTGATAAGGATGCTCGCCTGGCTTGCGGAAAATCTCGCCACAGTCCTGATCTCGGCGGTCCTCCTGATCGCCGTCGGGCTGATCGTCGCGGCGCTGATCCGCGATAAAAAACGGGGCGGATCGTCCTGCGGCGCAAATTGCGGCTGCTGCCCGATGAGCGGCTCCTGCCATAAAAAATAGGGAAAAGCGGGGAGACGCGACCGTGTCGCGTCTCCCCGCGTCATTCGCTGCCCGTTCACCGGGGCTCGCAAAAGAAAGGAAGGGCGATCAAGTACACAAAAACGCTGACTTTTCCGCGGAAAGCCGCCTTGACAAGCGGACCGCCTTCTTTTATAATGAAAAAGGAATCCCTATTTCATAAAAAGTACAGAAAGGCGAGCGGTATGAAAGGACAATGGACAAAGGAACAGGCGTGGGAGTGGTATAACGCGCAGCCGTGGATCCGCGGCTTCAACGGTATGCCCTCCAACTGCGTCAACTGGGTCGCTATATGGCAGAAGTACAATCACGAGGAGGTCTTCCGCGAGATCGAATACGAGTTCGACCTGGCGAAAAAGACGGGCTTCAACGCCGCGCGTATGTTCATTCAGTTCGAGTGCTGGTATTATGAGCACGACGCCTTCATGAACAATCTGGAAGAGTATTTCACGCTGGCGGACAAATACGGGATCAAGATCATGTTGTGTCTCGGCAACGACTGCCTCCTGCCGAAGGAATTTTTCACCCCCGTCGTTTTCGGGGAGCAGAAGGTGGACTGGGGTTATCACGGAGGGATCAAAAGGGGACCGTTTGAGGTCGGGTTCACCGCTCCCGGCTATTGCCTGCTCGACGATCCGGAGATCGAGCCGTATTATTACAGGATGGTCGACGAGCTTGCCGCCAAATACGCAAAAGACCCCCGCCTCCAGATCTGGGACGTTTGGAACGAGCCGGGCAACAGCCGCCGCGGCGCGATGAGCCTGCCGGCGATGGAGCGGTTCTTTGAGATCATCCGCTCCCACGATCCGATCCAGCCGCTGACCGCGGACGTCTGGAGCTACACCGCCGACCTGATGCCCCGCCAGGAGATCGAGGCGCGCGCCTGCGAGCTCTCCGACGTCATCACCTTCCACTATTACGGTCCCTACGGCAATATGATCGCCCTGATCGAGAATCTCCGCAATGCGTACGACCGCCCGCTGATCAACAACGAGTGGCTCAACCGGATCGCAAAGAACGACGTGGCGGAGATCTTCCCGCTCTTCTATCTGGAGCGCATCGGCTCCTACCACTGGGGGCTGATCGCCGGTTATTCCCAGACCTACGAGCCGTGGGCGGTCTATCTGGCGAACTATCAAAAGGAAGGTTCTACCCTGGATCTCACCAAGTGGCAGCACGATCTTTACCGCTTCAACGGGCTTCCGTACGATATGAACGAGATCCGCTGCATCAAGCGCTTCTGCGAAAGGGCGGACAAGCGCGATGAAAAACTCAGAAAGAACTGAATTTCCGGAAAAGCTCCGCGGAGGCGGGAAATAATCACGTCCGGCGGGCTTTTCCTTTGACTTTGCGCTTCTGTTTTACGGTCTTTTTTCGCAAAACCGGAACTTCGGCAGGAGCGAAGCGCAAAAAGCAAGGGAATAGAGTACAAAAAAAGCGGTAACTTTTCCGCGGAAAGTTGCCTTGACAAGCGGATCGCTTTCTTTTATAATGAAAAAGGAATCCCTATTTTACAAAGAGTAAAGAAAGGTGAGCGGTATGAAAGGACAATGGACAAAGGAACAGGCGTGGGAGTGGTATAACGCGCAGCCGTGGATCCGCGGCTTCAACGGCTATCCCTCCAACTGCGTCAACCGGATCGCCATGTGGCAGAAGTACAATCACGAGGAGGTCTTCCGCGAGATCGAATACGAGTTCGACCTGGCGAAAAAGACGGGCTTCAACGCCGTGCGCGCGATCATCCAGTTCGAGTGCTGGTATTATGAGCACGACTCCTTCATGAACAATCTGGAAGAGTATTTCACGCTGGCGGATAAATACGGGATCAAGGTCATGCTGACCCTCGGCAACGACTGCACGGTGCCGAAGGAGATCTTCACCCCCGTCGCTTTCGGGGAGCAGAAGGTGGACTGGGGCTACCACAGCGGGATCAAGAGAGGACCGCACGCGGGCGGCTATACCGCTCCCGGCTATTGCCTGCTCGACGATCCGGAGATCGAGCCGTATTATTACAAGATGGTCGACGAGCTGGCGGCAAAATACGCAAAGGACCCCCGCCTCCAGATCTGGGACGTGTGGAATGAGCCGGGCAACGGCCGCCGCGGCACGATGAGCCTGCCGGCGATGGAGCGGTTCTTTGAGATCATCCGCTCCCACGATCCGATCCAGCCGCTGACCGCGGACGTCTGGAGCTACAACGCCGACCTGATGCCCCGCCAGGAGATCGAGGCGCGCGCCTGCGAGCTCTCCGACGTCATCACCTTCCACTATTACGGTCCCTACGCCAACATGATCGCCTTGATCGAGAATCTTCGCAGCGCGTACGACCGCCCGCTGATCAACAACGAGTGGCTCAACCGGATCGCAAAGAACGACGTGGCGGAGATCTTCCCGCTCTTCTATCTGGAGCGTATCGGCTCCTACCACTGGGGGCTGATCGCCGGTTATTCCCAGACCTACGAGCCGTGGGGAAGATACCTAATGGATTATCAGAAGGAAGGCTCCACTCTGGATCTCACCAAGTGGCAGCACGATCTCTATCGCTTCAACGGGCTTCCGTACGATATGAACGAGGTCCGCTGCATCAAGCGCTTCTGCGAAAGGGCGGACAAGCGCGACGCCGAGCTTTTGAAAAAGTAAAGGTCTCGCACCCCGGCAAAAACGATCTCCGCGGCTCCGGCCGCGGAGATTTTTTCCGAAAGGGAAGAAAAACGCTTGACAAGCGGGGAAAGATGCCGTATAATAGAAAAGCACGCAGGCATAGTTTAGTGGTAGAACATCAGCTTCCCAAGCTGATGGTGCGGGTCCGATTCCCGTTGCCTGCTCCACAAAAAAACGCCTTTTGATAAACAAAAGGCGTTTTTTTGTGTGTTTGTGTCCGCGGGACACAACATCGTTTTCCCCGCCGCCGGCGGGGAACCAGCATTCAGCGCGCGGCGCCGGAAAGTCCGCGCCCGATCTTCGCGATCCTGCCCTCCCGGATCGCCACGTCGGCGTGATACGCGGGGCCGCCCGTGCCGTCGATGATTTTCCCGTTTTGGATGATGGTATCGTAGATAGCTGATCGCTCCTTTGTTCGGTCCCGGGCGCTCTTCGCCTGCCGGGATCCCTTTGCTAACAGTATAAAGCGTTGCGGCGGCTTTTTCAAGAGGGTACGCAGATTTTCGCAGCAGAGAGCGCCCCCTTCCGCCCGTCGGGCAGAAGGGGGCGCTTTTGGTTCGCCGGAGGCGTCTTTCAGTTTATTTTCAATTCTACGCCGGAATCACCATCCCGTTTCAAAAACCGGTCGCCGTCCTGAACGTTGACGTACATGAATTTGCTTGAGCCGTCTGCGATATAGCGCAGATCCTCGTCGTCGATGCGGAAGCGGAATACGTAGTCATATCCGCAAACCTCCTTGTTCTCGGTCATTGTCAGGACGCCGCGATCGACCGTCCACGTTCCGCTCCCGATATAACTGCTGACAGGAGCGGCGTGATACGAGTACGTTCCGTCCTCGCAGAGGGTAATGGTAAAGTCGCCGCCGAACCCCGGCTTCTCCCCTACGTACAGGTTTGAGCTCTTTTCCGACGCAAACGTCAGCACGGCGCCGGGATCGGGGACGTAGGTTTCGGGAGCGGAGGCGCCGGTATCGGGGACGTCGGCCGTCCCCGCGCAGGAAACAAGCAGCAGGGCGGCGAGCGCCGCGATCAGACCGGAGAAAACCTTTTTCATAACAATCTCCTTTTTGTATTCACCCTCCGCTTTTTCAAAAAAGATCCCCGCAGTGAAACGCGCCGTCGGAAAACGTCAGTTCTTTTCCGTCGATGAAGACGCTTTCTCCGTTATAAGTAAAACGGAAGGCGGGTTCCCGCAAAATCATGCGCGTGATGACAGGCAGTTCTTCCATGGTCGTCAAATCCGTGACCGTGACGGAAAGATAACTGACCCCCGAGCCCCACGAATGATAGGAGACCAGATCCTTCGTTCCGTTTCCGTCATAATCCCACAGCACAAGGAGGTGATGGGATCCGCCCAACGTGTCGTATCGGTAAATCTCGCCCCGGACCATCAAAAAGCAGTGATAGCCGTCTTCTGTGAAAAAGAGCTCCAGATCGGGATTCTCCTCCAAAACGGCAGGGGGCGTGATATTGCGGATCCTTTTTATGTTGTTGGTGTTGTAGTCTTTTTTGATCTTCCCGCCGTCGTGATACCCGTCCCGTTTCAGCTTCTCCAAAAACACGTCGGCGTGGAGCGTGCTTGCTGAACTGTAATCCGGGATATAATTCTGTTGATTTACAAGAGTTTCGCCGAAGACCTGAAACCTGTCGCCGTCCTGAACGTTGACGTATATGAATTTGCTTGAGCCGTCCGCAATATAGCGCAGACCGTCGTCGCCGACGCGGAAGCGGAATACGTTGTCATTCCCGCAAAGCTCCTTGTTCTCGGTCATCGTCAGGACGCCGTTTTCGCTTTTCCACGTTCCGATTCCGATATAACTGCTGAGATAACCGGCGTAGTATGAGTACGTTCCGTCGGCGTTCAGGGTAATGGTAAAGTCGCCGCCGAACCCCGGTTTCTCCCACACATAAAGTTTTGAAGGGTCTTTCGGCGGAAACGCAGGCGCGGCGCCGGTATCGGGGACGTCGGCGGTCCCGGCGTCCGGAACGTCGGCGGTCCCCGCGCAGGAAACGAGTAGCAGGGCGGCGAGCGCCGCGATCAGACCGGATAAAACTTTTTTCATAAGATCACCTTTCTGCAGTTTGACTGCGTCGGGCAAAGCGCATCAAAAGATACGTGACCCCTCCCGCCGCGAGAATGACGAGGAGATCGACCGGCGCCAGAACGATTCCGGGGATCCCTTCAAAGAAGAGTCCGGAGCCGAAGCGGTAGAGATGCCCGTGGAGCAGGATCATCTCGCCCGCGTACATCGCCAGCGTGGTGAGAAGGGAAGCGGCGGCCGGAACGCCGAGAGCGATCGTGCGTTTTTGTGCGAGAAGCAGCGATCCGGTAAAGATCCCGACCGTGACCCCGAGCAAAATGAAGAAGAGAGCCATCAGGGAAGCGGAGAGCGGCGAGACCGTGATGCTGCCGTCCCGCCAGAAGGCCGTGAAGCAGGCGAGGATGCAGAGCCCGAGAAAAAGCGCCGCGGAGACGGTCTGGAGGATCAGCGCCGTTTTCCGGCTCCGGTCGCCCGAGCGGATCATCTGCGCAAAGCCGTAAAGACAGTTCAGGATCGCAAGGATCAGGACCGCCGAGATCAGGTAAAAGTGGAGTTTGAACGCCGGATTGTATTCCCCGATCAGGAGATCGGCCGCCGTTTCCGTTCGGATGACTTCCACGCGCTCGCCGGCGTATTCTTCCGGGGGGACCACCCGGCAGAGATACATCTGCCAGTCCGCGAGCTTTGCCACGGTCTCGGTCGTTGTAACGACCACCTTGCGCTCAAACAGCAGCTCAAAACCGAAGAACGAGGCGAGAGACAGCGCGGAGCCGCCGAGGAGGGCAAAGCGCTTCAGCCGTTTGACGAACAGCGGCACCAGAAGCGCCCCGAGAATAACGGCGAAAGCGATCGGCGTATACGGAATGATGTATTTGGGATAGTTTTCCTTTTGGACGCTCCCGTCTCGGATCATGTCGCTGATGACCCGGACCCCCATCCAAAGCGGGTAAAAGGAAGCGGCGATCACGCCGGCGAGGGAGCAAAGCCAGTAGAGAGTGAGTTTTTTCTCTTTCATCATAACCTCCTTACGGTGCGGCGTTCGTCAGCAGAACGTAGGCGATGACCGCCGCGAGAACAGCGGATCCGACGGCGGAGACCGCCGTCATCCTCCGGAAGGAAAGGACGTGTTCGATCCTTGTCCGGATCTTCGCTCCGCCGAATGCCGAGGCAAAGAGCGTTTTGCTTTCCTCTGCGTTGAGCAGCGCGTGTGCGTAGCGTTTTTTTACGTCGGCGGGCAGCCGGGCGAGCGCGGATTCGTCGCAGGCCAGCTCCAGATCGGAGAGAAAGAGCTTTAAAAACAGCCACGCAAGCGGGTTGAACCAGTGGAGGGCGGCGGTGAGGAACGCGGCGATCCGCCAAAGATTGTCCAGCCGGCGGATGTGCCTTTCCTCGTGCAGCAGGATCAGGTCGAGATCGGCGGAGTCCGATACGGACGCCGGGATCACGATCCGCGGTCGGAAGATCCCGTATACCGCGGGGGAGGTGACTTTGTTTGAGAGATAGACGTGATCGCGCAGCCGGTCGGCGGTCTTCAGCTCGGAAAGCGTCGTGAAGCAGAGGACCGCCATCGTGATCACGACAGCGCCGGCGAGGATCGCCCACACGACCGCCGCGATCTCAAAAACGTCCCCCAGCAGATCGACCTTGTACGTGATCGGGAAATAACTGTTTGCCGCCATAACGCTGTTCATAACGCTGAAGGACGCCAGCTTCCCCTCGTATACGGTCACGGTCCTGGTGGTAAAGCGGGAGAGCAGCGTCATCAGGCTGTATCGGCTCCCGATGCCGAAGGGGAACCAAAACCGCAAAAAGGGAATGATCCAAAGGATCACGGCGACCCGCCGGGGGATCCGCCAAAACCGCCGGACAAGCGCGATCACGGTCCCCGCGAGAGAGGCGGCGACGCTCATATTGAAGAGCCAATAGAACACTTCGCCCATCTCTTACCTCTTATCGATCAGAGCGCGCAGCTCCGCGATCTCGGCGTCTGTCAGCGTTTCATCCTCCAGCAAAGCGGAAAACAGCGCTTTTCTGGAGCCGGAAAACAGCTTTTCCAGAAGGCCCTTCGCCTCGCTTTTCTGCACCTCGCTTTTTCGGATCCGCGACGTACAGATAAAGCCTGGTTCCTCACGTCCGACGTAACCTTTGTCGATCAGCTTTTTGAGCACGGTATAGGTGGTGTTTTTGTTCCAGCCGATCTCCTCCGCGGCAAAGCGGCTCACGTCCTTTGCGCTCACGGGCTCCTGCCGCCAGATGATCTCCATCAGTTTGATTTCGCTGTCGAATACTTTCATACAAAAACCTCCGGACTATCCTCGTAGTCTATACTATCACAATAGTCCGGGGTTGTCAAGAACTTTTGGAAAAAAAGAGAAGATCTGTCGCGGCTGCGGATGCCTCGCTTGCATCTTTCCCACTCAAACGCAAAAAGCCCGACCGCTCGGAAAGGCGGTCGGGCTTTTTGCGCGAGTAACAATGTTTGTACTATCGAAAAGTGACAGTAACATCGGAGGAGTATACTTTCTCGCCTTTTTCGCTTATCTTCATTGTTACAGTAAAGTATTTTCTCTCTTTTGCACCGAAAGCATTTGCTGCATCCACATATCCTTTTACTGAATACTTTTGTGTTGCAGAATTATATGTTACTGTCATTTCACTTTCTGATTGAAAGGAAGATGAAGCAGGATAATTCAACTTTTCTTCCACGTTTCTTTTTGCTAAGCCGGTAGCGTAATACTTATATACATTTGTTACAGTCCCGCTTTTGATTGGTGTAGTATCATTCTTCGAAACTTCAGAACAAGAGCGTATAAAAATAAAAGCAATTAGCAATAGAATGATAACAAAAAAGATTGCCAGTGCATTGGCAAAAAAATCTGCTTTTTTGTCTTTGTTTGTAGTAGCATTTTCGTTATTATCGTTCATTATCGTCCATCCTTTTTCATTCATATGATTGCATCCATGCCGTAAACATGAAAACCACTGCTAATTATAGACGATTTTTTCTATTTGTCAATAGAGAATTCTTGTCTATGGCATAATAATTGCAGAGAGGTGAGAAAATGAAACTGCCGTTTGGAGAACAAATCCGGAATTTAAGGGAAGATTCCGATATTAGTCAAACAGCGTTTGGCAAAGCTGTTGGTATGACGCAGCGGAAAGTATCCTATATTGAATGCGGAAAATGCGAGCCAAGCATCGACGACACCATCGCGTTTTGCCATTTTTTCAAGGTTTCCGCTGATGATCTGTTAGGGATTCCGAAAGAATACAAGAAATAACGCGACTCCGAAGAGCCGCGTTGTTTTTTTGACTATATCTGCGGAAGAAGGATTCGCCGCGGCTGCGGCCGCGCGGGGATGCTCTTGCAGTCCACCGGACTGCAATTCGGCGCCGCGGCCTTGCGGCGCGGCATCGAAAGCGACTTTCGCGGAGCGAAAGTGTCTTCTGAAACCCGTCCCGTTCGAATCCTTTTTAAACGAACGAAAAAAGATCCAACCGTCAAAAGACGGTTGGATCTTTTTTGGCTGCGGAAGAAGGATTCGAACCCTCACAAACAGAGTCAGAGTCTGTCGTGCTACCCTTACACAATTCCGCATCGATTTTTGAACGCTCGTTTATTATAGCATCGCAAGCCCCGCTTGTCAATCGTTTTTCCAAAAAAACTGTCAGTTTTTCTTTTGCTTTCTTTTTCGCCTCTCCTTGCTTTCTCTTTTCCTTTCCTGTATAATAATAAAAAAGCCTTTGGAGAGGAACCGCTATGTACATTCAATACCTCCAGAAGATGACGTTGCTCGATTTTCCGGGCAGGGTCGCCTGTACGCTTTTTACGCACGGGTGTGATTTTCTGTGTCCCTTCTGCCACAATCCCGGACTTGTCACCGAGCCGCCCGATACCGCCTCGCTCTGCACCGAGGAGGAGATCCTTTCCTATCTGCAAAAGAGGAAGGGGATCCTCGACGGCGTTGCGGTCACCGGCGGGGAACCGCTCCTTGACGAGGCGATCCTTCCTTTACTCGGGAAGATCAAAGCGCTCGGCTACGCCGTCAAGATCGACACCAACGGTTCCTTCCCGGACCGGCTGGAGCGGATCGTTCGCGCGGGGCTCTGCGACTATGTGGCGATGGACGTGAAAAACTGCGAGGCGCGCTACGCCGATACGGTCGGTGTGAAGAATCTGAATTTTGCCCCGATCCGCCGCAGCATGGACTTTCTCCTCTCCGGCGCGGTGGATTACGAGTTCCGCACCACCGTCGTCCGCGAGCTGCACAGCCGCGCGGATCTCCTTGCCGCGGCGGAGATGATCCGCGGGGCAAAGCGCTACTTCCTGCAAAAGTTCAACGATACCGGCGATCTGATCGGATCCGGCTTCACCGCGTACCGCGACGGGGAGATGGAGAGTCTCCTGTCCTCCGTCCGCGAGGTGCTCCCCTGCGCCGAGCTGCGGGGAGTGTAAAATCTACATATAGTATTTTTGGTTATTTTTAACCACTATATCTTGTGGTTTTGTCTTGACAACCGCCTTCCCCTATGATAAGATTAGAGTAATCTGATTTTATGATAGCGAAAGGCGGTTATTTGTTATGTATCAAGTAGTAAAAAGAGATAATCGGATCGTCGATTTCGATATATCCAAGATCTCCAAGGCGATCTCCCTCGCCTTTGACGCTTGCGGCAGGCAGTCCGCGCCCAGCGTGATCGATTTCCTCGCGCTGAAGGTCACGGCGGATTTTGAGCCCAAGGTCAAGGATTCTCTCGTCTCGGTCGAGGATATCCAGGACAGCGTGGAGTCCGTCCTGATCCAGGCGGGCTATTCCGACGTGGCGAAGGCGTACATCCTCTACCGTCGCCAGCACGAAAAACTCCGCAACATCAGCTCGACCCTCCTCGACTACAAGGAACTGGTCAATCAGTACGTCAAGGCGGTCGACTGGCGCGTGAAGGAGAACTCCACCGTCACCTATTCCGTCGGCGGGCTGATCCTCTCCAACTCCGGCGCCATCACCGCAAACTACTGGCTCTCCGAGGTCTATGACGACGAGATCGCCAAAGCGCACAAAAACGCCGACATCCACCTCCATGATCTTTCCATGCTCACCGGCTACTGCGCCGGCTGGTCCCTCAAGCAGCTGATCCAGGAAGGGCTCGGCGGCGTCCCGGGCAAGATCACCTCCAGCCCGGCGAGCCACCTTGCCACCCTCTGCAACCAGATGGTCAACTTCCTCGGCATCATGCAGAACGAGTGGGCGGGCGCGCAGGCCTTCTCCTCCTTCGATACCTATCTCGCTCCTTTCGTGCGGACGGACAACCTCTCCTACGATCAGGTCAAAAAATGCATCGAGTCCTTCGTTTACGGCGTGAACACCCCGTCCCGCTGGGGCACGCAGGCGCCCTTCTCCAACATCACCCTTGACTGGACCGTTCCCGCGGATCTCGCGGAGCAGAAGGCTATCGTCGGCGGCAAGGAGATGGACTTTACCTACGGGGACTGCCAGAAAGAGATCGATATGGTCAACAAGGCGTTCATCGAGACGATGATCGAGGGGGACGCCAACGGCCGCGGCTTCCAGTATCCGATCCCCACCTACTCCATCACCCGCGATTTTGACTGGTCGGATACCGAGAACAACCGTCTCCTTTTCGAGATGACGGCAAAGTACGGCACGCCTTACTTCTCCAACTATATCAACAGCGATATGGAACCGAGCGACGTCCGCAGCATGTGCTGCCGG
>CACYYS010000010.1 GCA_902778725.1 uncultured Ruminococcus sp. | reverse complement strand
GGGAGCGTGAGCACGGCGGCGTCGTCCGTGACCGAGCGGACGGCGAGGAGGAGCGGCTCCGGAAAAGACTCGCCGCCCCGGAGAACCAGCTCAAAGCGTTCCGCGTTCTTTAGTTTTTCTCCCCTGACCGTCAGGTCTCCGGCGATCTCGCCTTTGTTTTTGTCGATGTTGGCGGCGGAGGCATCGATCTCCGCGATCACGGGCACGCCGCTGTCGCTCGGCAGGTAGAAGGCCGAGGCGGGGATCGGTCTCTTGATCACCTTTTCATCATTTTCCCAACGCAGGATCACGTGCGCGCCTCCCGTGTATTCGAACCATTCAAAAACAAATTCATGCGGCTCTCCTTTTTCCAGATGTATTTTTTCCGAGACCTGTTCCACGTCCCATTTGTTGACCCACCAGTCGAGTACCTTCTTTCCGTCGAGATAGAGTCGGATCCCATTGTCCGAATAAGCGGAGAAGGTATAGTTCCCGCTCTCGGGCGCGGCGATCCGCCCGGTCCACCGGACGGCCACGTAGTCTTTTGCGCCCGTGCGTTCCTGGATGATCATGGACATATCGGGATAGTTGATGTTTTTGTCCACGTAACTGCTCTTTTTTTCGCCGAAGGTAAGATCGTCTTTGTTGAAGAGACAGTACTCCGCCAGAAGTCCGTTTGCGCCGAGCTCGGGGAAGAGAACGTCGCCGAGCGGACCGTCCGGCGTGACCGGCGTATCGGGCGGCGTGACTTCGGGGAGCGGAGGGGAAGCGAGGTCGGCGGCGGTAAGGGCGTAGTCGTATACCGCCACATTGTCCAGCTTTGCGTCAAGGGAGAGATCGTTCCAGTAGGACGGCATCCCGACGGTCAGCGTCACGCCGTCTACCGTGAGCATTTCTTTTACCGAGTAGACCTGATCCTTTTTTGCCGCCAGGACGCCGTTGAAGTAGATGGAGGCGACGCCGCCGTCGTTGACGTAGGCAAGCTGCGCCCACTCTCCCGCTTTGTCATAGACGCGGTGATCGTAGGCACGGATCTTGGTCGCGCTTGCGCCGAGCACGGCGGTGGAGAGCTCGGAGTTGATCCCGTAATCCCGGATGGCAAGCAGCCCTACGATATAATGATGGGAGTCCTTTCCGCTCTTTCCGCGGCTGAGATCGAACCAGACCTGGTTGCCTCCGTCCGTTTCGACGTAAAGATCCATTAAGAGCGTGAAGGACCCGGCGTTTTTCAGCCCTTCCACCGGGATCGAAAAGCCGTTTGCGCTCGTATCGCGCTTGAGACCTTTGTTGTTCAGCTCGAGCACCATACCGCGCCCGTCGGCCGTCTCATAGGTGAGGTTCCGGCCGCCGGCGGCTTTCCCGTGGTATCCGTTGCCGGAAAAATCGGAGAGATCTCCGTAGTCAAAAGGATAGTACGCCACCGGCATCCTGTCCGCCGCAAAGGAGGGAAAAACGGGAAAAGCGGGGAGCAGGACGCACAGGATCAGCAGAAAGCAGATCGTTTTTTTCATTTTATTCTCTCTCTTTCTTCGGACTATTGCTTTTTGATTCTGAATTAAGTATACTATGTTAAAGGGAAAAAGTACATCCTTTATACAATTCAGAAAGGTGAGGAATACAATTATGCCGGAAGACAGGAGATTTTTCATCCCGGACCGTTCGCTCCCGTTTTCGACGTCATTGATCGGCGTTTCCTACTGTACGGGGAAATATCATATCAAACGGAAATGCTCTCCTTTTACTGTGGTGGAATATGTGGTAGACGGAGAAGGATATGTGAAGGACGGCGACGTCTTCCGCCCCGCGGGAAAGGATCAGATCTATATCTGTCCCGCCAACGCGCCGCACGACTACTGCTCCTCGTCCGAAAAACCGTGGACCAAGATCTGGATGAATCTTTACGGCAACGTCCCGCTGATTCTTTTGCACGAGTACGGGCTCCAGGGAACGGTCGTCGCGGACGCTAAACCGCTGAAGCCCCTCTTTTTAGAGCTGAAGGAGCTGATCCACAGTGAGAAAGCGAACGACGAATGCGACAGCGAGATCCTGGCGCTCTTTGTGAGGATCGTCAAGGGGCTGTATCTTTTGAAGGATAAGATCAAGGCGGGGAATCCGGAGGCCGCCGCGATGAAGATGCTTTTAGACGGAAACGTCCACCGCATCGTCAGCAACGCCGAGCTTTCCGCGCATATCTACCGCTCGCCCGACTACGCTGTCAAGCTCTTTAAGGAGGCGTTTTCCACGACCCCGTATCACTATCAGCTGGAACAGAAAATGACGGTCGCCTGCCGGATGCTGCGGCAAACGGATATCCGGGTGGCAAAGCTTGCCGAAACGCTCGGATACAGCGACGCGCATTATTTTTCCGGAGTCTTCAAGCAGAAGATCGGTCTCTCGCCGAAAGCGTACCGGAAAAGCGCCGTGAAGTGAGCGCGACCGCGCAAGAGCGAAAAGAAAGAAGATCCCGCCCGTCCGGCGGGATCTTCTTGATTGAAGGGAGGATCTCAGCTCTTCTTTTGCGCGAAGAGCCAGGAGACAAGGTCTTTTTCCGCGGCGATGAACGGCGCGATCCCGTGACCGGCGCCGCTGCAGACGGTGAGCCTGGGGTCGCCGCCGGCGGCGCGGACCGCGTCCCGCATCTTCTCAAAAGCGGAAAAGGCGATCACGGTATCCCTGTCTCCGTGGAAGATCCACACGGGGACCTTTTTGGCAAAGCGGTCGGCTTTTGTCGGGTCGCCCGCGCCGGCGAAGCTGACGGCGGCGGCAAAATGATCCGGATAGCGGGTGAGCAGCCACCAGACGGCAAAGGCTCCGCAGGAATAGCCGTTGAGATACACGCGGGCGGGATCCGGCTTCAGCGCTTTTTCGGCGGCCAGAAGAAGCGCGTAGGCGGCCGTGAGATGGGGGCTTTCGTTTCGGGGATCCAGCCGGTATTCGTCCGGTTTGTTCTCCAGGACCCATTGGGAGGTCACGGGGCAGTGGGGCGCCAGTACGATGCAGTTTCCGCGCTCCGCGATCACCCGTTTTGCGAGCGTGCACTCGCCGGTGGAGAGCTGCTTTTCGTTGTCGTCGCCGCGCGGGCCGTTCCCGTGCAGAAAGAGGAGGATGGCGGGGCGTTCGTTTTTGCTTTCTTCGGGAGCGGGAAGATAGATCTGAAAGGGAAGGGAGACCTCCTCGCCCCGGAAAACGCGCTTGTTCCACGCGCCGGGGATCAGGCCGTCGAAAACGCTGTTTTCCATGGCGTTACACGTTGAAACGGAAGACGACGATATCGCCGTCCCGCATGACGTACTCCTTTCCTTCACTCCGGATCAGCCCTTTTTCCTTCGCCGCCGCCATGCTGCCTTCCCGGCGGAGATCGTCATAGGCGATCGTTTCCGCGCGGATGAAGCCTCGCTCGAAGTCGGAATGGATCTTTCCTGCGGCCTGCGGCGCTTTGGTGCCGTTTTTGATCGTCCAGGCGCGGACCTCCTTCGGTCCCGCCGTGAGGAAGCTGATCAGTCCCAAGAGCCGGTAGCTTGCCACGATCAGGCGGTCAAGTCCGCTCTGCTCGATCCCGAGCTCGTCGAGGAACTCTTTCTTTTCATCCGGCGAGAGCTCGGAGAGCTCCGCTTCGGTCTGCGCGCAGATGTCGAAGATCCCTGCGTTTTCTTTTTCGGCGAGCGCGGCGAGGGCGTTGTAGTGCTCGCCTTTATCGGCGGCTTCCCGCTGTTTTTCGCTGATGTTGGCGACGTAGATCGTCGGTTTGAGGGTGAGCAGCTGGATATCGCTGAAGTAAGCGGCTTCCTCCTCGGTGAGGCCGGCGCAGCGGGCGGTCCTGCCCCCGTCCAGGGTCTTGACGAGCCGTTCGGTGACTTCCAGTTCTTTTGTCAGCGTTTTGTCGGTCCGGACGGCTTTGCGCAGGCGGTCCGCCTTGCGGCCGAGTACGTCGAGATCGGCAAAGATCAGCTCCATATTGATGGTCTCCACGTCGCGGACAGGATCGACCGAGCCGTCCACGTGGATGATATCGCCGTCGTCAAAGCAGCGTACGACGTGGAGGATGGCGTCCACCTCCCGGATGTGGGAGAGGAATTTGTTGCCGAGTCCCTCGCCCTCGTGGGCGCCGCGTACCAGTCCCGCGATATCAACGAACTCGATCGTCGCGGGGGTGAATTTTTCCGGATGATAGAGATCGGCGAGATAATCAAGCCGCGGGTCGGGGACGGAGACGACGCCGACGTTCGGTTCAATGGTGCAGAAGGGATAATTTGCGGACTGGGCGCCCGCGTTTGTCAGAGCGTTGAAGAGGGTGCTCTTTCCCACGTTGGGGAGACCTACGATACCGAGTTTCATAAAGACCTTCTTTCTGTGACGATGGGGCGGCGCGTCGGCGCCGGCCCGGCGGTCCCGGCGGGATCCACTCCGCATATTGTAGCATCGTTCTCGCCTTTTTTCAATCTTTTTTCAAAAAACTTTCTCTTCCTTTTTGCATTTTTCGGGTTTGGACTTGCAATACGGGCGAAAAAGATGTATAATCAAACCACAGTTGATTTTATGTCGGTTTTATTCAACCTTTTGATCTTTTACTGAAAGGAGCGTAGTATGAATCCAACGATCGAAAGGAGTGCAAATATGGGTGCCAAGATCCTTGTGGTAGACGACGACGTCAATATTTGCGACATTCTCCGTATGTACCTCGAGCGGGAAGGCTATGAGGTAAAGACGGTTAACGACGGAGCGGAAGGGATCGCGACTTTCAAAATGTACGATCCCGATCTTGTCCTTCTGGACATCATGCTCCCGAAAAAGGACGGCTGGCAGGTCTGCCGCGAGATCCGGGAAACGTCCACCAAGCCGATCATCATGATCACGGCAAAGGGAGAGATCTTCGACAAGGTCCTCGGGCTTGAGCTCGGCGCGGACGACTTCATCGTCAAGCCCTTCGATACCAAGGAAGTGACCGCGCGCGTCAAGGCCGTCCTGCGCCGTTACAGTATGGCAAAGGACGCGCTTGTCAAGGACGAGACGCTGAAGTTCGAGAATATCGAGGTCAGCCTTCAGCGCTACGAGCTCAAGATCAAAGGCAAGAGCGTTGACATCCCGCCGAAGGAGCTGGAGCTCCTCTACTTCCTCGCTTCGAACTGCAATCACGTTTTCACGCGCGATCAGCTGCTCGACAAGGTGTGGGGATTCGACTATCTCGGCGATTCCCGCACGGTCGACGTCCATATCAAGCGCCTGCGTGAAAAGCTGGAAGGCGTGTCCGAGAAATGGACGCTGAAGACGGTCTGGGGGGTCGGATATAAGTTCGAGACCGCTCAGTAACGGAGCCGCTTATGTTCCGTACGGTTTTTTCCAAGCTTACGGCGGTCTTTATCCTGATTATCGTCGCCGGTTTTACCATTCTGGCGTTTCTGATCACGTCGATCGCGGCAAAATATTCCTTTTCCGCAAAAGAAGAGGCGGTGGCCGACATCGCCTCTTCTGTTTCGCGCTTTCTTTACGTTGACCGGAAAGGCCCTGAGCAGGAAGCGCGGAGCGAGGAGGAGATGCGCGCGCTGCTCGCCATGCCGATCAACGACGAGGACGTTTTTGCCTTTTTGACCGACGAGACCGGCAGGATCCTCTATTGCGACGAAAACAGCGCGGCGGATTATACCGGCCGCTTTGTTCCGGAGGAGATCCTCCGCCGGGCGCTGGCGGGGGAGAAGATCGGGGAAGTCACCGATCTTGACGGACTGTTGCCGCAGGATTCCCTCGTCGCGGCGCAGAAGATCTCCTCGGCTTCGGGAGACGGCGCCGTCTTCGTTTATTCGCTCAACGTTTCCGAGTCCGGGCTGCTCACCTCTCTTGTCCGGACGATCGTCCTTTCCACCCTGTGGGTCCTGATCGCCGTTCTGATCGCCATCTTTTTTGTCAGCGAGCGTACCGTCGGCCCGATCAAGACGATCAGCCGGGCGGCAAAGCAGTTTGCCGCCGGCGATATGGATGTGCGCGTTCCCGCGGCGGGGCGGGACGAGATCGGCGAGCTTGCCGCCGCCTTCAACAGTATGGCGGATTCGCTCTCGGGTCTGGAAAAGATGCGCCGCACCTTCCTCGGCAATCTCTCCCACGATCTGCGGACCCCGATGACGACGATCAGCGGTTTTGTGGACGGGATCCTCGACGGGACGATCCCGAAGGAGAAGGAGGAGCATTATCTCCAGATCGTCAGCTCGGAGACCAAGCGTCTCTCCCGCCTTGTCAGCGCGCTGCTGGATCTTTCCCGTCTCCAGGCCGGAGAGCGGAAATTCACCTTTTCCGATTTCGATATCTGCGAGATGGCGCGCGAGATCATCATCTCCTTTGAGCAGCAGATCGAGTCAAAGCGCCTTGACGTGGAGTTCTTCTCCGATCAGAGTTCGATGAAGGCTTACGCGGACAAGGACGCGATCCATCAGGTCCTATATAACGTCTGCGACAACGCCGTAAAATTCTCGGACGAGGGCGGGAAGCTTTGCGTGCGCGTCTTTATGCGGGACAAAAAGATCCACGTCAGCGTTTACAACGAGGGCGTCGGCATCCCGCCGGAGGATCTGCCGTTTGTCTTCGACCGCTTCTACAAGGGCGATAAGAGCCGCAGCCTTGATAAGACCGGCGTCGGGCTCGGGATGTTCATTTCCCGTTCCGTGATGGAGGCGCACGGGGAGACGATCACCGTGAAAAGCGAATACGGAAAGTTCTGCGAGTTTGAGTTTACCGTGCGCCCGGCAAAGGACGCGCGCAAAAAGAACGTCTGACTCCGCAAAAGATCTGTTTCGGAAGAAACGCCGCCGGATCGTAGCAAGCTTCGGATCCGGCGGCGTTTTTTTTCAGCGCCGTTTTCTTTTTTTGTACTCGGACGGGGAGATCGCAAGCGTTCGCCGGAAAGCGCGGTTGAAGCTGCGCAGGGAGTTATATCCGCAGTCGAGCGCGCACTGCAGAACGGAGCAATCGGAGTTTGAGAGCATCTCGCACGCAGCGTTGATCCGGTATCGGTTCACATAGTCGTTGAATCCGACGCCGACGGCGCTTTTGAAATAGCGCGACAGATAGGACGGGTCGTAGGATAACTGCTCGGACAGGCGTTTTTGCGTGCATTCGCGTCCGTACTCCGCGTCAATGAAAGCGAAGATCCGCTGGAGCAGATCCCCGTTATAACTTGCCCGGTCAAGGTATACGGCGTCCTTGTCGAACCTTGCGCAGACAGAATAGAGCGCGCCCTTTTTTTCGATCAGCGAGGAGGCGTCCTCCAGGGAAAGGAGCGGGGGAAGCAGATGCTCGCCGAGGGAAAATTTTCCGTTTTCCGGAGTCTTTGAGAGGACTTTTGCGGAAAAGGCCTTGACGATATCGGGAGAAAAGATAAAAAGCATATGCTCGCTGTGTTCGCTCTTCAGCGAGTGGATCTGATGGGGGAAGATCAGAACGGCTTCATTCTTTTCAACGGTATGGTTCTGCGAGCCGACGGTGATCTCCATACGGCCGGACAGGATGACGACAAGCTCAAAAGAGCTGTGCATGTGAGGGGGAAAGCTGAAATCCCGACCGGTTTCCTTGCAGAAATATTCGTTTTTTCCGAAGTGTTCGTACTGATAGAACATATTTCACCGAAAAAATCAGATTTTGTCCTATTATTCTATCGTAAATGGCTGAAAATGTCAATACGGATCTGTTAAAATGAAAGAGAAAAAGCTTTGCGAAAGGAAAGAAAAAAGGGGGGAAGTCCGGTATGGCCTATTATATCGGAGCGGATCTTGGAACGTCTTCGGTGAAGCTGATCCTCTGCGACCGGAGCGGCGCCGTCGTGCGGTCCTGCACAAAAAACTATCCTTTGCGTTATCCACACCCCGGTTGGAGCGAACAGGATCCTGCCGATTGGTGGAACGCGTTTTCCGAGGGAGTAAGAGAGCTTGTCTCCGGGATCGACGGCGTCGCGGGGATCGGCGTGGCGGGGCAGATGCACGGGCTCGTCATACTTGACGCAGAGGATCGCGTTATCCGCCCCGCGATCCTTTGGAACGACGGCAGGACCTTTGAGGAGACGGACTATCTGAATACGGAAGTGGGCAGGGAGAAGCTTTCGGCCTATACCGCCAACGTCGCGTTTGCGGGTTTCACGGCGCCGAAACTGCTCTGGGTGAAAAAACGGGAGCCGGAGAATTTTGAGCGGATCGCCCGGATCATGCTCCCGAAAGACTATATCAATTACCGCCTGACCGGGGTATACGCGACCGATTATTCCGACGCGGCGGGGACGCTTTTGCTGGACGTAAAAGCAAAACGCTGGTCCGGGGAGATGCTCTCCCTTTGCTCGCTGGATCGATCTCAAATGCCGCGGCTCTTTGAGAGCGGCGCGTGTATCGGAACGCTCCTTCCCGGCGCGGCAAAGGAGCTGGGACTCCCCGCGGGGGTAAGGGTGGCGGCGGGCGCGGCGGACAACGCCGCGGCGGCGATCGGAACGGGGACGGTAGGAGACGGAAAATGCAACATTTCCCTCGGGACGAGCGGGACGGTGCTGATCTCGTCGGAGCGTTTCCGCATGGACAGAAACAACAGTCTGCACGCCTTCTGCCACGCGGACGGCGGCTATTATCTGATGGGCTGTATGCTTTCGGCGGCCTCCTGCAACAAATGGTTCTGCGAGGAGATCCTCGGTACCGGGGATTTCTCCGCCGAGCAGGCGCGGATCGGCGGAGAGACGCTCGGCCGCAACCGCGTATACTTTCTCCCCTATCTGATGGGGGAGAGAAGTCCGGTCAACGATACGAACGCAAGCGGAGTCTTCCTCGGTCTCCGTCCCGATACGACGAGAGAGGCTATGCTGCAGGCGGTCCTGGAGGGGGTCGCGTTCGCCGTTCGGGATAACGTGGAAGTGGCGCGCTCGCTCGGGATCCGGATCGAAAGTTCCACCGTCTGCGGCGGCGGTGCGAGATCGCCCCTGTGGCTCACGATCCTTTGCAACGTGCTCGGTATCGAGCTCCGGGTCCCGGAAACGGAGGAAGGTCCCGCGCTCGGCGCCGTCCGGCTCGCCATGGTTGCCTGCGGGGAGTATCCTTCGGTGCGCGCGTGCGCGCGGGAACCGAAAACGGCGAAGACCTATCCGCCGGATCCGGAGACCGCCGCGCGGTATGAAGCGCGCTACCGCGCCTTCCGGAAGATCTACCCGAGTCTGAAGGAGCTGTTTTCGGAGCTCCGGTGATCCGGGAAACGGAAGGCGAGAATACGATCCTGGCGAAGTCTGCGGTCAGCGCGGAGCGGATGAGCAGCGGCCGGCAATTCGGATTCACGCTCCGGCTGACAGACGAAAAAGGCAATACCTTAACGAATATTCTGAATTGACAAAAAGGAGAAAAAATGAAAGAGTTTTTCTCAAACGTTCCGGCGATCCCGTACGAGGGAGAAGACAGCAAAAACCCCTTTGCTTTCAAGTTTTACGACCCGGAACGGATCGTTTTCGGGAAGAAGATGAAAGAGCACCTGCCCTTCTCGATGGCGTGGTGGCACACGCTTGGGGCGGCGGGGACCGATATGTTCGGCCGTGATACGGCGGACAAGTCCTTCGGCGCGGCAAAGGGGACGATGGAGCACGCAAAAACCAGGGTAGACGCGGGATTTGAACTGATGCAGAAGCTCGGGATCCGCTATTTCTGCTTTCACGACGTCGATCTTGCGCCGGAGGCGGAAGACATCAAAGAGACGAACCGCGCCTTGACGAGATCAGCGACTATATTCTGGAGAAGATGGAGGGAACGGACACCCGATGCCTTTGGGGGACGGCGAACCTGTTTTCCCATCCCCGGTATATGAACGGCGCGGGCAGCACAAATTCTCCGGAGGTCTACTGTTTTGCGGCGGCGCAGATCAAAAAAGCGCTCGATCTCACGGTAAAGCTGGGCGGCAGAGGCTACGTTTTCTGGGGCGGCAGAGAGGGGTACGAGACCCTCCTGAACACCGATGTGAAATTTGAGCAGGAAAACGTTGCACGCCTGATGAAAATGGCGGTCGAATACGGAAGATCGATCGGTTTTACGGGGGATTTCTATATCGAGCCTAAGCCGAAGGAGCCGATGAAGCACCAGTATGATTTCGACGCCGCGACCGCGATCGGTTTCCTCCGCCGGTATGGGCTTGACAAGGATTTCAAACTGAATATCGAAGCGAACCACGCGACTCTGGCGGGACATACCTTCCAGCACGAGCTCCGGGTCGCCGCGATCAACGGGATGCTCGGCTCGATCGACGCAAATCAGGGCGATATGCTCCTCGGCTGGGATACCGACGAGTTCCCGTCCGACGTGTACGGCGCGACCCTTTGTATGTACGAGGTCCTCAAGGCCGGCGGTCTTTCCGGCGGTTTCAACTTCGATGCGAAGAACCGCCGCCCGAGCAATACGTACGAGGATATGTTTTACGGCTTTATCCTGGGAATGGACACCTTTGCGTTGGGGCTTATCAAGGCAGCGGCGATCATTGAAGACGGAAGGATCGACGCGTTTTTAAAGGAACGGTACGGCGGTTTTGAGCGCGGGATCGGGAAAAAGATCCTGCAGGGCGCCACGCTTGCCGAGCTTGCCGCTCACGCCGAGACGCTCGGCAGTACCAAAGAGCCGCAGAGCGGCGGGCAGGAATATCTCGAGAGCGTTCTGAACGGGATCCTGTTCAGTTAAATCGGAGGATAAATGAAAATGAAAAAGCTTAACGTTGCGCTTGTGGGTCTGGCTTTCGGCGGTGCTTTTGCCGGAATATATAAAGAGCATCCCGACGTCGGAGAACTCACCCTGTTTGACATCGATACGGAAAAGAGCAAGAAGGTTTCGGAGCACATCGGCGGTGCAAGGATTGCGGGGAGCTTTGAAGAAATACTGAATGACCCTTCTATTGACGCCGTGCATCTGGTAACGCCGATCCCGCTGCACGCGGAGCAGAGCGTCAGGGTCCTGGAAGCGGGAAAGCACTGTGCGTGTACCGTACCGATGGCGACCTCTCTTGAGGATATCCGGCGGATCGTAGACGCAAAGCGTAAATCGGGCAAGAACTATATGATGATGGAAACCACGCTCTACACCTATCAGTTTTTCTATGCCTCACAGATGAAAAAAGAGGGGAAGTTCGGCAAGATCCAGTTCTTCCGCGGCTCGCATTATCAGGATATGGCAAACTGGCCTTCCTACTGGATGGGTCTTCCTCCTTTCTGGTACGGAACGCACGCGATCGCGCCGATGGTGGCGCTCTCGGACTCCCGCATCCGCCGGGTCAACTGTTTTGGCTCCGGAAGCATGGAAAAATGGCTGGAGGAACAGTACGGCAATCCTTTTCCGGTAGAATCGGCGCTCTTTGAGTTTGAAAGCGGCGTCAAAGGGGAGGCGACGCGGTCGCTCTTTGAATGCGCGAGGGTATATCAGGAGGGGATGTTTATCTATGGCTCAAACGCTTGCTTTGAGTGGGGCTTTTCCGACGGAAGCGATCCCTATATCACGACCTATCAGCAGCCGGAAGAGGGAAAGCGGGGCGGCAGAAGCGCGGCGGCTGTTACTCCTATGCCGAACTTCCATGAGCGCCTGCCCGAGCCGATACAGAGGTTTACCGTCGGCGGTAAATTCGACCCGCTGAATCCTCAGGAATCCTTGAAAAAAGGCGCGGGAGGCGGGCATCACGGCTCGCATCCGCACCTTGTCCATGAATTTGTGCGCAGCTGCGTCGAGGAGCGCAAGCCGTGGATCGACGAGATCCTCGGCGCCAATATTACCGCAGCGGGGATTTGCGCGCACGAGTCCGCCATGAAAAACGGAGAAGCGGTCATCGTGCCGGAGTTTTGACAAAGGAAAAAGGAGACGGCGGGACCGTCTCCTTTCTCTTTTCCGGCTTATTCTTTTTTGTCGCGTGGATCCCCGGACGCGCTCGCGCCGTCCGGAGCGGGGACGGGCGCCGGTCTCTTCGCCCGGATCCGGTCAAAGAGCGTTACCAGTCCGTAGGCCGCAAAGGCGCACATCAGGATATAGTAGGGAAGGATATATTGCGATTTTCCCTCGCCGATCAGATGGTAGAGGAAGCCGCCGAGGACGACCAGGGGGAGGGAAAGGGTGAGGATCTCCCTTTTTTTGAGCGAGAGGAGACAGCCCGCCGCGAAGGCGAAGAAGGTGAGCTGCACGGTGAGGTCCATATATCCCGTCACAGCCTCTTTCCCTTCGCCGCATACCCATTTTGCCGGCTGGACTTTCGGAGCGTACTGCCCCCGGACGATGTTGTTCCAGATCGACTGGTAGGCGGGATCGTTCCATTGAGAGACGGTTTTTTGATAGAAAAAGTTGTTGGCGTAGCGGGGCGAGGCGAGGAATGCCGCGAGACGTTCCCGGATCGTCTCGCGCGAGCTTGCGGCGGCGAGGACGGGATCCCGCCCGTTCCTCTCAAAGTTGCCGATGGTATAGGAGGGAGTGTACCAGCCCGGAGCCAGATCGGACTCGGAGAGTCCCATCGCAAACCAGCTGACGTAGGGGATCTTTTCGCCGAGGTCGATCCCGCTGCGCTTTTCGTACATTCCTTTCACCGCCGGCTGCACGGAAAGGGAGAGGATCAGCGCAAGGAGAAGGACGGCGCCGTCGGCAAAGAACTTCCGCCTCTTGAAAAAGAGGACGAGAAAGAGCAGGAGCAAGGCGACGAGCCAGATGAAAAAGTTCGACTTGATCATCACGGCGAGCGCGATAAAAACGGCGGAGAGGATCCCGTATCGCAGCGGGCCTCCCTTGAGATAGCGGAGAGCGAAGCAGAGCGCGCCGGAGGCAAACGCCAGCCCCGGCAGGATCCCGTACACAAAGGAGCAGGAGATCACGGGCGCCGCGCTGATCCCGAGCAGGACGGCGGTCAGGACCGTGACGCGCGGATCCGCAAAAAGGAGAGCGTTGATCCGGACAAGGAAAAAGTAGGTCAGCGCGAGAAAAAACGCGTTGAGCACCTGCAGATAGAGAAGGTTGACTCCCGGGGCAAAGAGCGAGACGAAACGGATGATGATCTCATTGAAAAAGACATACCCGAGCTGGAAGGAATAATTCTGAAAATACCGTTTCGTCTCAAAGGCGGAAAAATCGTTTTGCGCAAATTCCCGCGCCGCCGAGGTGACGGTATACGAGTCCTCCGTGGGAGCCGTCTGGGAGGTTAGGACCCAGAGAAGTCCGAGAAGGAAGGTGAAACCGGAAAGCAAAAGAGCGCAGACCTTCGGATCGGCCGATCTGACGCGGCGGATCAAGAGGAAACAACAGAAAAGAGAGACGGCGAGGAGGAGAAGGTTGAGAAGAAAACTGTCGTCAAGATAACTGACGGATTCGATGTGCTCGCGGATCGCGACGACGCCGGTCGAGCCCTCGCCCTCGCGCACATTGTCGACCAGCGTGGTGTGCAGGAGACTGACGAGAGAAAGGAAAAGGGAAAAGACGGCGGTCAGCGCGGCCAGAGTGCGGGCGCCCGCCGTTTCGATCCATACGGAAATGCTCTTTCGCTTCGTCATGCTCGCCTCCAATAGAACTTTGTTCCAGTATACCACCAAAGACCGGAGAAAACAAGGGGACGAACTCTGAGAGATCAAAAAATGTTATATTTTTTCCGTTCCCGGCAAAACCGGTGATTGCAAAACGGGCGCGCAGGCGTTATAATAAATAAAACCGACCGATAAGGAGATTTCTATGCAAAAAGAAAAGAAAAGGATCCGTCTTTCCTTGCTTGCGTTTGTTCTCGCCGGGGCGACGCTGCTTTCGTCATCCTGCGCAGCGCGATCCGGATATTGGGAGGATACGACTTTTACGCCCGAAACGGTGCAGGAGACAGAGCTTCCGGAGACGCCTGAGAGACCGGAGCCGACGCATTACACCTACGCCGATATCGTGAGTCGCCTTGCCGATCCCCGTTTCCTTGCTGAGGGATATACGGGCGAGCGGAGCGCGGAGTTTACCTCTTACAGCCGCGACTCCGTCGAGCGGAACGGGGTCTACTCCGGTTGGAACGCAAACGGAGACGGATCGCAGTATATCAAAAAAACGCCGGACGGCGGCTTTTTGCTCGCTGAGATGGAGGGGCCGGGCTATATCAGCCGCATCTGGTCCGCCACACCCGGAAGCGGACGGGTGAAGATCTATATCGACGGCGGGGAGGATCCGCTTTTCGACCTTCCGTTTGAGGAGTACTTTTCCGGAAGGACGGAGCCCTTTGTGTGGCCGGAGCTGATCTACACGGCCTCCCGCGGGAGCGATTGCTATCTTCCCATCACTTATAACGTATCCTGCCGGGTCGTGGCGTACGGAGATTGGGGAAAATACTATCACATCAATTATACGACGCTCAAACCGGGAGACAGTGTGGAGCCGATGCCTCTCCCCCTCCACGGGGAGGGGAGAACGGCGCTTCGTGAGATCAGCGAAAAGCTCGCCGCGAGCGGGAAACAGAACCCGTTCGGCGGGGAGGACGCCCCCTTCGAGACCTGCACGGTGACCCGGGAGAGCCCGGCGCGCAAAGTACTGAAAGGCCGAGGAGCAATCTCTGCTTTTCTTGTCCGTCTCCCCGATACAGCGAAGGACAAACCGGCGGCGGTATGGGAGGCGGTGGAGACGCTGAAAGCCCTGCGTCTTTCCATCCGCTGGGACGGGGAAAATGAACCGTCGGTCAACGCGCCGCTTGGTGATTTTTTCGGCTGCGGGTATGGATTTGACGGAGTACGGACACTATTCGTCGGGCTCCGGGAGGACCGGACGCTGTACTGTTACTGGTATATGCCTTACCGCGTCTGCGCGGAGATCGAGATCTCGTCATCGCTTGAGAGACCGGTAACGCTCGCCTGGTCTTTCACCGTTACGGAGAATACGGTTCCCGGAGGAAGGGGATTGTTTTTCCACTCGCTTTTTTCGCCCGGCGCATACGTAGAGGACAAAAATCGCCGGCCCGACCACCGTTTCCTTTTCGCGGAGGGCGAGGGGCGCTTTGTCGGATTGACTCTCCACGTTTCTCAGCGGAAGGACGGTACCGATCCGGAGATCCCCTCTCACGGCTGGTGGGGAGAAGGAGATGAAAAATTTTTCATCGACGGGGAGGCTTTCCCCTCCTGGTTCGGAACGGGGACGGAGGACTTTTTCGGATACGCGTGGTGCTCTCCGCTCCTCTTTACGCGCCCCTATCACGCGCAGGGGTACTGCACCGGTCGCTCCAATTTTGCGGGCAACCGTTCCCTTACCCGCATTCTGCTCGCCGACAGCATCCCGTTTTCCGAAAGTTTTGACGGCTGTCTGGAAAAATACTACGGAGATCTCTATATCCGTTACGGTTACACCTCATATTTTTATCTCTCCGCGGGCGGAATGGCCCGGGCAAACGCTCTTCCGTCCGGGGAGGAAACGTCCTGGTTTTATGTGGATCCGTCGGCTTTTCCCGGTCCGCTTGTGGAGGGGGAGACGCTTACCCCTGTCTCCTGTTCCGGTCAGGGGAGCGCCGATGAGCAGCAGATGACGGGATTCGGCATTTCCTGGAGCGGATACGCTCAGCTCTTCGCGCGAGGGATCCGGCCCGGGGATCGGTTCGAATGGGTCCTGCCGGCGCCGGACGAGGGACGCTACGTCCTGCTTGCTTCTTTTACTTCTGCTCCGGACTATGGAAAAGTACGCTGCGAAGTGAACGGGAAGACGGTCGGTAATGAGATTGACTTGTACGCCTCGTCCGTTTCGGCGGAAACCCTTTCCGAGATCGGAGAGGTAGAACTGTCCGGCGCATACGCCGATCGGATCTCGTTGATCGCGACGGGAAAGAATGCGCGCTCCTCCGCCTATAACTTTGGTCTTGATTTCCTTCTGCTCGTTCCCGTAAGCGAGTACGAAGGAGTGAATAAGATCGATCTTTCCCGCTATACGGGAGTTTACCGGACGAATACCGCGCATGCCGATCCCGCTCCCGCCCTTTACCGCATCGAGGGGGAAGAGAAGACGGCGACGGCCGCTTCCGTCACCGGAGGAAGCATCCGCGCGCAGGCGATGACCGGCTGGGGATCCGCCTGGAGCGGCGGCTCGCAGCTCTTCTGGACCGGCGGAAAAACCGGCGATGTTCTCACACTCTATTTCGCGGTGGAACAGGAGGGAGATTACAGCGCCGTCCTTTTCCTCACACAGGCGCGTGACTACGGGATCCTATCCTTTTCCGTAAACAACAAAACAGTCGGAACGGCTTTCGACGGTTACGCGACCGCTGTCCGACGCGCTTCGACTGAATTGGGAACGCTCCGTCTCAAAGCGGGCGTCAATGTCTTGCGTATCCGGATCACCGGAAAAAACGCCGCGGCGACGAATTCCTATGCAGGAATCGATTGCATTAACCTGAGTTCGAAAAACTGAATTATGCGAGGCGCCTCACCGGCGCTTATGAATCAATAGGGGAGGAACGCCATGAGCTATCTTGATCAGATCCGAAAACGCAGGAGCGTCCGTACCTTTGACGGTGTCGCGCTTCGTACGGAAGACGCAAAATCGATCGCGGAATTTGCGGGTCGGACCGAAAACCCTTACGGGATCCCGATCGAGTGGAGACTACTTGACGCAAAACGGTTCTGGCTTTCCAGCCCCGTGATCGTGGGAACGGACCTTTATCTCGCGGGCAAAATGCGCCGCGTCCCCCACGCGGAGGAGGCGTTCGGCTATGCTTTCGAACAGGTCGTTCTGTTTGCGCAAAGTCTCGGCGTCGGTACGACCTGGATCGCCGGGACGATGAACCGGGAGTCATTTGAACGGGCGGTGGAGCTCTCCGAGGACGAGGTCATGCCCTGCGTCAGCCCCCTCGGCTATCCCGCAAAGAAGATGTCTTTGAGGGAGAACCTGATGCGGAAAGGAGTGAAGGCGGACGGGCGGTTTGCGTTCGGCGAGGTGTTCTTTGACGGCGCGTTCGACCGGCCGCTGACGGTCGGGAGAGCGGGAGATCTTGCCGCTGCGTTCGAGGCGGTGCGTCTTGCTCCCTCCGCCGTGAACAAGCAGCCGTGGCGCGTTGTGCTGTCCGGGGAAAAAGCGCATTTCTACGAAAAACGCAGCAAAGGATACGCCGCGGGCGACTGGGATCTCCAAAAGATCGACGTCGGCATCGCGCTCTGCCATTTTGAGCTTGCGGCAAAGGAACTCGGCCGGGCGGTTTCTTTTGAGATCGAAGATCCCGGGATCGGGACGGAGGGCGACGTCGTCTATATCGCGTCCTATGCGATCGGAGGATGAAGAGATGCTCGCGAGCTTTTTTGCGCCGTCTGCGGATTTTCAAACCGGCAAAAGAACCGTCCGCTCCTCCGGGAAGCGGATCTGAGCGTTGATTTACCGAAAAAATAATGATAAATAGGAGGTCTTGCCTTGAAGATCGCGATCCGTTATTTCACAAAATCAAAGAAAGGAAACACAAAAAAGCTTGCCGACGCGGTGTCGGCCGCGCTGGAGAAGGAGGCTTTCGACGTTTCCGTCGATCTTTCCGAAAGGGCGGACCGTCTCTTTCTTATCAACGCCATGTACGCTGCGAGCATCGACCGGGAGGTGGCGCGCTTTCTTGAGCGAAACAGAGAGAAGATCGGCGAGATCGTCAATATGAATACGTCCGCTTCCGGCGCATCTACCCGAAAAGCGGTGAAAAAGGTCGCTGACGCGCTCGGGATTCCGGTGAGCGAAAAGGAGTTCCACTGCGCGGCCTCCTGGATCTTCATAAACAAGGGGCTGCCGACGGAAGAGGATTTCAAGCGGGCCGGCTGCTTTGCGGTCGACCTCGCAAAAGAAGACGCCCGCTGAGCGTTGGAAACGAAGAGAAAAGCCGGGAGAGATCCGAAGATCCTTCCCGGCTTTTCTGTTTTCTTCAGCAGATCTCAAGGCCGTTTGCATCCGGCAGGGTCCCGCGGACGTCGGCCGGGGCTTCCGTATAGAAATAGGCGACCGAGGAGATGTCGTCCTGCAGGGGGAGATAGCGTTTGTCGCTGCGCCAGCCGAGCGCCTGGATGGTGACGCGGATGTCCTCGCGGAAGGCGATGGGATCCTGGATATGCCAGCGATACATGGAGAAACGCCGCTGCGAACGGTAGATATCGTCGGTGGGAGCGACCCACATGCCGGTATAAAGCGAGGAGAAGGGAACATAATGATGGTCAATGTCAAAATCCCAGCCGCCGCAGAAATAGTCCTCCGTTCCGGTGCCGCAGATCGTGGGGAACTCCCCGTCTCCGTCAAGATAGAATTTGATCTCGCCTTCTCCCCACCATCCGTTGTTGTTCACGCCCCAGTAGAGATAGGTTCCGACGTAGAGACCGCGGCCTTTGAGCGTGTCAAGGATCGTGTAGGTCTCCTTGTAGGGGAGGGGATTGGTCCGCCGGAACTGCGCGCCGAAGCGGCAGGCGTTCTCCGGGATCTTGCATAGGCGGTAATCGATCTGGTAGTAGAGGGTCACGTCTTCCGAGTCAAGGTTTTCCATCGTGATGCAAAACCCGCGGGAAAAGGGCATTCTCCAGTAGCAGTTGAAGGCTCTTTTCGGATTGACGGCGACCATCGCGGAATTGAGCAGGGAAGGATCCTGATAATTGGCGCAGGCAAAAAAGTCGCATGCGGGGACCTCCACGGAGGGGTATTCACAGCCGTCCCAGTAGATCCGGAGGATCAGACGGCGGTTGCGCTTTGCGGTGTCGGTCATCCAGATATGCACGATCTCCCCCTCGCCCTTGACGTCCGCGAGTGTGAAAGTCGTGCCTGCCGCGATCCGGATAGAGGGAGAGACCTTCCAGCCTTGCCCGAGCTCGCGCGCGGCAAAGGCGCCGGTCCCTTCCGTCGCCATACCGGCGCGGCCTTTTTCTCCCGTAAAGTTTTCCGCACAGATCGAACGGCTCTCGAATTCGGGGGTCAAAAAGTAATCCTGCATGATTTTTCTCCTTGTTTTTCAACGAATTTCGCGCCGCCGTCCAACCGGGGCGGCGGCGCCGCCGAGTTTTTTATTATAAAATCTATTATATTATAACACAGAGATGGAGAAAAAGAAATAGCAGATTCTGCATCCGGGTTTATCTTTTTTTGGTGATCTGACGGAAAACCTTGGCTTTCCTTGTCTTTTTCGGAGGATGACGGCGGCGGAGAGAGTAAAGAACGCTTCAGGCTCTGCGCCTTCCCGCCCGAAATGTTCCCGCCGGCATCCCGCCCTGCGCTTCTTTGACGGGAGATCGGATCGAGGAAAGACGGGGGATGGAGGGAATGGAGGACAAAAAGAGATGGCCGCGCTTGTCGGCCATCTCTTTTTGTTTAGTGTTCCTCTGAAGGGGGTGTGGCGCGGCAGACAAGCCCGTTTCCGTCGCAATCGACGGTGAGGGTCGACTCCGGCCGCAGATCCTCCGCGATCATCTTTTTGGCGATCAGCGTCTCTACGCGGGACTGCAGAAACCGCTTGAGCGGCCGCGCGCCGTAGATCGGATCGTAGGCGGAGTCGATCACGTAGTCCTTTGCCGCGTCAGTGAGCGTGAGGGAGAGCCGACGGTCTTCAAGCCGCCGGGCGAGAGAAACAAGCTGCAGATCGACGATCGCACGGATGTTTTCCTTGGTAAGCGGTTTGTAGAAGACGATGTCGTCGAGCCGGTTGAGGAATTCGGGACGGAAGCTGCGCCGCAGGAGCGCTGTGACGCCGGCTTTCGCCTCCTCGTTCAGTTCGCCGTTCTCGATCCCGCCGAGGATGAGATCGGAGCCGAGGTTGGAGGTAAGGATGATGATCGTGTTTTTGAAATCCACGGTCCGCCCCTGGCTGTCGGTGATCCTCCCGTCGTCAAGGACTTGCAGGAGAATGTTGAAAACGTCCGGGTGCGCCTTTTCGATCTCGTCAAAGAGAACGACCGCATAGGGCTTTCTCCGCACGGCTTCGGTGAGCTGACCTGCCTCTTCGTATCCGACGTAGCCGGGAGGCGCTCCGATCAGCCGCGTTACGGAGAATTTCTCCATATATTCGCTCATATCGATACGGACAAGGCTCTTTTCATCATCGAACAGCGCTTCTGCCAGGGCTTTGGCAAGCTCGGTCTTGCCGACGCCGGTCGGCCCGAGAAAAAGGAAGGATCCGATCGGACGGTTCTGGTCCGCGATACCGGCGCGGGAACGCAGGATGGCCTCACTGACCGTTTGAACGGCCTCGTCCTGCCCGATCACGCGGCGGTGCAGGATCTCAGGCAGGCGGAGCAGCTTTTCCCGTTCGCTTTCCACCAGTTTTGAGACGGGGATCCCCGTCCAGCGGGAGACGATACGTGCGATCTCGTCCTCCGTGACCCGGTCGCGCAGCAGTGTGCCGGGGCGCTCCGCTTCCTCCGCCAGTTTTTCTTCTTCCTCCAGTTCCTTGCGCAGAGAGGGCAGCTTCCCGTATTTCAGTTCCGCCGCTTTGTTGAGGTCGTAACGGTTTTCCGCTTTTTCGATCTCCGCGTTGGTGCGCTCGATCTCCTCGCGCAGCCGCTGGACCTTCGAGATCGCGTTTTTTTCGTTTTCCCACTTCGCTTTCATCTCGCTGAAGCGGGCGCGCAATTCGGAAAGCTCCCGGCGGATCTCCTCGAGGTGCGCGAGGGAGAGCTTGTCGGTCTCTTTCTTCAGCGCCGCTTCCTCGATCTCATGGCGCATGATCGAGCGGGAGATCTCGTCAAGCTCGGTCGGCATCGAGTTCATTTCCGTCTTGATCATTGCGCACGCTTCGTCTACCAGATCGATCGCTTTGTCAGGCAGGAAGCGGTCGGAGATATAACGGTTCGATAAGGTCGCGGCGGCGATCAGCGCCTGATCGGTGATCTTGACGCCGTGGTATACTTCATAACGCTGTTTGAGTCCGCGCAGGATGGCGATCGTATCTTCAAGCGAGGGCTCGGGGATCATCACGGGTTGGAAGCGCCGCTCCAGCGCCGCGTCCTTTTCGATATACTTGCGGTATTCGGCAAGGGTGGTGGCGCCGATGCAGTGCAGCTCTCCGCGCGCAAGCATCGGTTTTAAGAGATTGCCCGCGTCCATTGAGCCTTCGGCGTTCCCGGCGCCGACGATGGTGTGCAGCTCGTCGATGAAGAGCAGGATCTTTCCCTCGCTCTGCTTTACCTCGTTCAAGACGGCTTTGAGCCGTTCCTCAAACTCGCCCCGGAACTTTGCCCCGGCGACGAGAGCCCCCATATCGAGGGAAAAAACGGTACGGTCCTTGAGATTGTCCGGTACGTCGCCCCGCACGATCCGCTGGGCGAGCCCCTCCGCGATCGCGGTCTTGCCGACGCCCGGTTCCCCGATCAGACAGGGGTTATTTTTTGTTTTTCGGGAGAGGATGCGGATCACGCTGCGGATCTCGTCGTCCCGCCCGATCACGGGATCGAGCTTTTGCGCGCGGGCTTGCTCTACAAGGTCGGTTCCGTATTTTTTGAGGACGTCGTAGGTATCCTCGGGATTGTCGCTGTCGACCCGTCTGTTGCCGCGCACCTCTTTGAGCGCGGAGAGGAACCGGGAGCGCTCGACGCCGTAGCGGGAAAGGATGGCTTTCGTCTCTTTGTCCGGCTTTTCCAGCAGGGCAAGGAAAAGATGCTCGACCGAGACGAAGGAGTCCTTCATCTTTTCCGCTTCTTTTTCCGCTTCAGCGAGTACGGCGTCCGCCTCGGGCGAGAGGTAGACTTCTCCGTTCCCGCCGGAGACCTTCGGCAGTTTTGCGATCGCTCCCTCGGTGTCGGCGAGCAGCGCGGAGACGTCGCATCCCATCCCCTTTAAGAGCTGCCGGATCAGTCCGTCCTCCGGCTCGGCAAGAGAGAAGAGCAGATGCAGAGGCGTCAGGCTCTGGTTCCCGTATTCGGCGGCGAGACGGCGCGCGTTCTCGATGCTTTTGATGGTGTTTTGCGTGAGATTTTGTGTGTTCATATGATACCTCCTCAGAGAAAGACAGGATACTGTGTGTGATAGTCGTTCACCAGCTGTGAGACGATCCTTGCGTTGAGACTTTCCTCGTCCGGATGCGAGAAAAAGGCGCGGACGCCCCGGTCAAAGCTCTGAACGTACGCGGCGAGAGCGTCGGAGAGCTCCCGGACCGAATAGTCCCGCCGCGGAGAAAAGCGCTTGGCGAATCTGGCGTCCGGGGTGACGGTCCCGGGCGCTCCTCCCGCGCTTTTTTCCGCTCCGTTCCAAAGGGAGAAAAAGAGAGAAAAAAGCAGGATCAGCCGGGGGTTTTGCGTCCGGGCGGACACGCGCAGTTCCGCCGGATCCTTTCCTTCTTTATAAAACGCGAGACAGTAGCGGACGGTGGGATTGTATTTGAACTCGATCGGGGCGACCAGCGAGAGCATGGACTCCGAGGCAAGGGGCTGGATCCGGAATAGCTCGGAGGCGGAGAAGGAACGTTCGAGTAGATCGAGCGCGTCCCGCACCCGGCTCTCCGGCGTAACGTAGGAGACGTAGTCCGCGAGGATCTGGTTGATCAGCGCGGAGCGGCTCGTTTTCATCGAATAGGCCGCGCGGTCGATCTGCGAGATCACCGCGTCGGACAGGACAAGGGAATACACACTTTTTTTCATCATCTCACCTCTGCGGATATTGTATCACAAAAGAAATAATTTGTCAATACAATTATATAACTTTTGTTACGTTTTTCAAAAGAAGAACCGGATCCCTCTTGACTTGCGGACGTTTCCTTTATATAATGAAACCGAGAGAAGGGAGGGGATCGGTTTGAAACGAGCTAAATGCCTTATCATACTTTGCCTGGTGCTTTTTTCCTCTGTCTCCTGTTCTTTCTTCCGCGATCCTTCCCTTGCCGAGGACTATGAAAACGAGACGGTGCTTTCCGTTCTTTCCGCTGATTCCGACGGGGGACAGGCCTGCCTCAAGATCCTGCAGATGATCGCCTCCGACTCCCTGGTGTTTGCGGAGTTCGGCGATCCGCGTTCTGCGGCGGACGGATGCCGCGACCGGATCCTCACCCATCTGATGAATACCGGTTATTCCAAATACACCGGCAACACCGAAAAGATCTCCGTGGCGGAAAAAATGTATCCGAAGCTCCGCATCTCAATGGTCATCCCGGCAACGGACTTTGAGTACGCGGTCTATACGAACTTCGGCGGGAGCAAGAGCGTTTATCACCGCGACGGGAGCTCCTTTATCTATCTTTCCAAGATCGGCGGTTATACCTCGTCCGGTCAGGTGCCGGCCGGTGCGGACGAAGTCGTCCTTCTTTCCGTCCGTGAGACCGACCATACCTACCGCGCGGATTTTTATGCCGTCAAAGGGATCCGGAATTCTCCCCTATACACCGGGGTTTTTGTCAAGCGGGAAGACGGTTCCGTCTATCTTGCCAGAGTCCGCAGGATCGCGGACGCGAAGATCAACGTGCCATCGGAGTGAATATGAAAGAGAAAAAACCGACCGCAGTCTGCCGCGTGTGCGGCGAGCCGATCCTTCTCTCGGAGCGCCGGGTCCTTTCCTGCCCGTCGTGCGGAGCGAAACAGCTCTCCCTCCCGGACGCGCCGGGAGAGAGGCAGACCCATATCGCCGACGCCTGCCGCTATCTTTCCCGCGGGGATTTTTACAGCGCGCTCCGGCTTTTTGAAGCGATCAATAAGACGGATCCGACTCCGCTCTCAAGGAGCGGGATGGTCCTCGCCCGGTACGGCGTGACCGGAGAGCGCGGTTTTATGCAGGAGGGAACAAGGGAGGTGTGCGCCCGGCTCGTGCCGGGGGACGTGCGCTCCGACCCGGATCTGCTCGCCGCGCTGCGGGAAGCGGATCCGGACGAGACCGCCTTTCTTGACGGGCTTGCGTCTCTGATCGAGCGGGAGCAGCGCCGCCTGAGAAACCGCGAGACCGAGAAAAACAGGGAAACGCAAAAAAGGGAAGAGGAGGGATATTCGGAGGAATATCTCGAGGCCTTAAAAAAAGAAGAGGAGAGAAAGGCGCGGGAAGCGCGCCTGCGCGAAGAGACGGAGGCGGAGGAAAAAAAGAAAGAAGAAGAAAAAGCGCGGCGGATCCTCCGCGCCCGCAGACGGGAGCTGCTCGCCTCCTGCCTGAAGATCATCCTTCCCGCCGCCGCTGCTTTTTTGGCTCTTTTTCTGGCTGTGATCCTGTATTTCCGCCCGCTTGCCCGTTACCGGAAGGCGCAGTCGGAGTTGGAAGCGGGGAATTACGTCTCCGCGGCGCGGCTTTTGCGGGAGCTCGGCGACTTTAAGGATGCCGGAGAACTGCTCCGACCGTACCGCTTTTACGGACTTGAGGCGGGGGACGTCGTTGCTTTCGGAACTTATCCCCAGGAAACGAACGGAACGAAGACCCCGATCGAGTGGATCGTACTCGGCGAGGAAGAGGGAAACGTCCTTCTCCTTTCCCGCCGGATCCTCGACGTAAAAAAATACAACGAAACGCATATCTCCGTGACCTGGGAGACCTGCAGCCTCCGCGCGTGGCTTGACGGAGAGTTTCTCGAGAGCGCATTTTCCGAGCAGGATCGCGCGCGCCTTGTCGAAACGGTCCGTACAACGGCGGATAATACAGCCCAGGGAACGCTTGGCGGCGCTCCGACGAACGACACGGTCTTCTGTCTCTCCGCGGAGGAGGCGGAGCGCTATTTCGGCGAGGCGGTCTCCGGCTCCGCGTCAGCCACGCCTTACGCAGCCGCAAAATCGATCTATCAGGACGACGAGCAGGGCTCGGACGCGTGCTGGTACTGGCTTCGCACGCCCGGCTCCAGTCAGTCGAACGCGGCGCGCATCGATTTTGACGGATCCGTCAATCTCCGCGGCGCCATGGTGGACTATTCCAAGTACGGCGTGAGACCGGCGGTCGTCGTGCGCGTTTCGGATTGACCCGGAGATCGAGATTTGTGTGTAAAAATCAAAAATCAAGAATAAATATTCAAAAAAGCCTTGACAAAATGAATATACGCACCTATAATATGCATATAAACACGGATCACATCCGGAAATGAGGACGATATGGACAAAACGAAAATCAAAAAAGTCGTGCTTGCCTATTCCGGCGGGCTGGATACTTCGATCATCATTCCTTGGCTGAAGGAAAACTACAACAACTGCGAGGTCGTCGCCGTATCCGGCAATGTCGGACAGGCGGACGAGCTCGACGGTCTGGAGGAAAAGGCGAAAAAGACCGGCGCCTCCAAACTCTATATCCTTGATCTGACCGACGAGTACGTCGACGACTACATCATCCCGACGATGAAGGCCGGCGCCGTCTACGAGGATTACCTGCTCGGGACCTCTCACGCCCGTCCCTGCATCGCAAAAGGGCTTGTCGAGATCGCCAAAAAGGAAAAGGCGGACGCCATCTGCCACGGCTGCACCGGAAAGGGAAACGACCAGGTCCGATTCGAGTTGGCGATCAAGCATTTCGCGCCCGATATGCCGATCATCGCGCCGTGGCGCGAGTGGACGATCAAATCGAGAGACGAGGAGATCGATTACGCCGAGGCGCACGGCGTCCCGCTGAAGATCAGCCGGGAGACCAATTATTCCAAGGATAAAAACCTCTGGCATCTTTCTCACGAAGGGCTGGATCTGGAAGACACCGCAAACGAGCCGCAGTATGAAAAGCCGGGGTTCCTTGAGATGGGGGTCTCTCCGATCGACGCGCCGGATACTCCCACCTACCTCGCCCTCTCGTTTGAAAAGGGCGTCCCGACCGCGCTAAACGGGGAAAAGATGAGCGCCAAGAATATTATCCTGAAATTAAACGAACTCGGCGGCAAAAACGGGATCGGCCTCCTCGACATCGTGGAAAACCGCCTTGTCGGGATGAAGTGCCGCGGCGTCTATGAAACGCCGGGCGGAACGATCCTCTATTATGCGCACCGGAAGCTGGAGAGCCTCTGCCTTGACAAGCTGACGATGCACGAAAAGGCGAAACTGGCGATCACCTTCGGCGAGCTTGTCTACAACGGCCAGTGGTTCACCCCGCTCCGGGAGGCGCTCTCCGCCTTTGTGGATAAAACGCAGGAGACGGTGACAGGCGAGGTGAAGTTGAAGCTCTATAAGGGCAACATCATCCTCGCGGGTATGACCAGCAAGTATTCCCTTTACAGCGAGGAGATCGCCACCTTCGGGGAGAGCGATTACAACCAGAAGGACAGCGCCGGCTTTATCAATCTGTACGGTCTGCCGATCAAGGTAAAAGCCCTCGTCGACGCGAAGAATAAGGAGTGACCGATGGCAAAGCTTTGGGCGGGCAGGACTGACGGCGTCACCTCTCGGCAGGCGGACGACTTCAATTCCTCGATCCGCTTTGACAGCCGGATGTACCGGGAGGACATCACGGGAAGCGTCGCTCACGCGAAGATGCTGGAAAAATGCTCGATCCTCTCGCAAAGCGAAGCACAGGAGATCATCGAGGGTCTTTACGGGATCCTCGCGGATCTGGAAACCGGAAAACTCGCGATCGATCCGGGGAGCGAAGATATTCATATGTTCGTCGAGGAGACGCTGACCAAGCGGATCGGCGAAGCGGGGAAAAAGCTCCACACCGCCCGCAGCCGCAACGATCAGGTCGCCCTTGACCTGCGTCTCTATCTCAAAAAAGAGGGCGGCGCGATCCTTGCGCTGCTGAAGGCTCTTGTCTCCGTGATCGCGGAGAAGGCGGAAGCGGGAAAGGAACTGATCCTGCCGGGCTACACGCACCTCCAGCACGCGCAGCCGATCACCTTCGGCCATCATCTCTCTGCTTACGCGTATATGTTTCTGCGAGACGCGGACCGGATCCGGGACGCGCTGGCGCGTACCGACCTCTCGCCGATCGGATCCTGCGCTCTCGCGGGGACTACTTACCCGACAGACCGGGCATACGAGGCGGAGCTGCTCGGCTTTTCCGGGATCGTCCCGAACAGCATCGACGGGGTAGCCGACCGCGATTTTGCCGTTGAGTTTCTGTCCGCGCTCGCGATTTTGATGATGCATCTTTCCCGCTTTTCCGAGGAGATTGTCCTTTGGTCGAGCTCCGAGTTCGGTTTTTTGCAGCTCTCGGACGCCTATACGACCGGCTCCTCGATCATGCCGCAGAAAAAGAATCCCGATATGGCGGAGCTCGTACGGGGAAAAACCGGGAGAGTCTACGGCGATCTCGTTGCGCTCCTCACGGTCTTCAAAGGTCTTCCGCTCGCCTATAACAAGGATATGCAGGAGGACAAGGAAAGCCTTTTCGACGCCTGCGATACCGTGAAGGCCTGTCTCCCCGTGTTCACCGGGATGCTCGCGACCGCAAATCCGCAAGCGGAGCGGATGCTCTCGGCGGCAAAGGAAGGATTCCTCAACGCGACGGATCTCGCGGATTACCTCACCAGAAAGGGAATGCCCTTCCGGGACGCGTACCGCCTTTCCGGCAAACTTGTCGCCGAGGCGATCAGACAAGGATGCTCCCTTGAAGAGCTCCCGCCCGAAACCTACCGATCCCAATCCGAGTTGTTTGACACGGATCTTTACGGCGAGATCGATCTTGCCGCCTGCGTGAACAAGCGAAGAAGCGCCGGAGGAACGTCCGTTTCCTCCGTGGAAACGCAGCTTGCCGAAATCAAAGAAAAAATAAAAAGCATATAATTTTTCAAAAGAAAGAAAGGAAAAACCAAAATGAAAAAGTTTACGTCCATCCTCCTGACAGCAGTGCTCTTTGCAACTTGTCTGCTCTTTGCCTCCTGCAGCACCGGAGACGAAAAGGTCCTCAACGTTTATACCAACGCGGGCTTTGCTCCCTATGAGTATCTTGACGACAAAGGCAACGTCGTCGGGGTCGACATCGACGTCGTCAACGCGATCGGCGAAGAACTCGGCTACAAGGTCGTCGTCCACGACATCGAGTTCAACGCGATCCTCAATGAAGTTTCCAAGGACAAAAACGCCGTCGGCGCCGCCGGCATGAGCAAGAAGGCGGAGCGCGACGAAGTGGCGCTTGCAAGCGAAGTTTACGCCACCTCCATCCAGTACATCATCGCGCCGAAGGGCACCTTCACCGGCGAGCAGGTCAAGATGGCGGACGCGGTCGCTTACATAGCGGGTCAAGGCACCAAGGCGATCGGCGTTCAGAAGGGAACGACCGGCGCCGATATGGTGAGCGAGGCGATCGCGAATACCGAGGTCAAGAGCTTTGAGTATTCCAACGCCATCGTGGCGTCGAAGGATATCGGCACCACCGTTTCCGCCGTTGTGATCGACAAGATGCCGGCCGAGGCGATCTGCAAGAGCGACAGCAATCTGCAGTGCTGGTGCCTGGACGGCGATATGGAATCCTATGTGCTGTACTTCAACAAGGAAAACGGCGCTCTCGTGGATCAGGTCAACACACTCCTGAAAAAGATGATCGCGGACGGCAAGATCGATCAGTTTACGGTAAAACACAGCAGCTGACCCGTATCTGACTGAACCGATATGACATTTGCGGAAAAAATAGAAAAACTGTGGGATCTCCGAGGCTTGTTTGCTGAAAGCCTCGGATATTCCCTGTTAATCGCCTTCGGAGCGGTTGTCCTCGGTTTTATCATCGGCGTGATCCTCGCCGTCATCCGGATCGCTCCCAAAACAAATCCCGTGATCCGCTTTTTCGACAAGATCGCCGTTCTCTATATCACGGTGATACGCGGGACGCCTACCCTCGTCCAGCTTCTGATCCTCTATAACTCGGTACTGGTTTGGTTCAAGCGGATGCCGACCAATCTCCTTGTCCCGATCATCGCGTTCGGTATCAACTCGGGCGCATATATGGCGGAGATCATCCGTTCCGGCATTTCCGCGGTCGATATCGGGCAGATGGAGGCGGGGCGCAGCCTCGGGCTCTCCTGGATCATCACCATGCGGCGCGTCATTATCCCTCAGGCGGTCAAGACGGTCGTTCCGACGATCTTCAACGAGATCATTATTCTCGTCAAGGAGACCTCTGTCGTCAGTTATATCGTCCTCAAGGTCAATTCCGTGCAGAAATACGATCTGCTCGGCATGGCGGAAAAGCAGGGATTGGCGACGCCCGCCTGCTATCTTGTTTTCCTCTTCTTTGCGGCGCTGCTCTATCTTGCCGTCGTTATGCTCCTCACCTTTCTCCAGCACCTGATCGAAAGGAGGCTGAAGAAAAATGAACGGTAATCTGATCGAGATACGCGGACTCTACAAGTATTTCGGAAAATTGCAGGTCCTGAAGGGTGTCTCCTGCGGGATCAAAAAAGGGGAAAGGATCGTTGTGCTCGGCGCTTCCGGCTCCGGCAAATCGACCATGCTCCGCTGTATGAATCTGCTTGAGCGACCGACCTTCGGCGAGGTGTGGCTCGACGATAACCTTCTCACGCCGGTCGATCCCTATCTGCACGAGGAGATCATCAGATCCTCCCGCACCTACAAAAAAAAGCTTGCGGCCGCGCAGGGAAAGGACGACGGGCTGATCGCAAAAATCAAGCAGGAAGACCTCCTCCATGAAAAAAACGAAGGTCCGGAGTACGCCCGCAAGATGAAGGCGTATTACAGGCAGTACTATCTTGACGAGAATCTGGCGCGGGCTAAGGTCGGGATGGTCTTCCAGCATTTTAACCTTTTCAATAATCTCACGGTGCTGCAGAATATGACGCTGGCGCCGGTAGAACTCAAAAAGAAGACGAAGGAAGAAGCGACGGAAAAAGCAATGGACCTGCTCTCCATGATCGGGCTGACCGACAAGGCGCAAGCCTATCCGTCCACGCTCTCCGGCGGGCAGAAGCAGAGGATCGCGATCGTGCGCTCGCTTTGCATGGATCCGGAGGTCATGCTCTTTGACGAGCCGACTTCGGCGCTTGACCCCGAGATGGTCGGGGAGGTGCTCGATCTGATGAAGCGGCTTGCCGGAGACGGTATGACGATGGTCGTTGTGACGCATGAGATCGGCTTTGCGCGCGAGGTCGCCGACCGGGTCCTCTTTATGGCGGACGGTATGATCGCCGAGAGCGGAACGCCGGCGGAGATTTTTGGGGCGCCGAAAACCGAACGTCTGAAGACCTTTCTCTCCAAGGTCCTGTAAGAAAAAAGATCCGCACACACTGTGTGCGGATCTTTTCTTTTTGCGCTTATTTCATCGCTTCTTCGACCGCGACGGCGCAGGCGACGGTGGCGCCGACCATCGGGTTGTTGCCCATACCGATCAGGCCCATCATTTCGACGTGCGCGGGAACGGAGGAGGAGCCGGCGAACTGCGCGTCGGAGTGCATACGTCCCATCGTGTCGGTCATGCCGTAGGAAGAGGGACCGGCCGCCATGTTGTCGGGATGCAGCGTGCGGCCAGTACCGCCGCCGGAGGCGACGGAGAAGTATTTTTTGCCGTTTTCCACGCACCATTTCTTGTAGGTGCCGGCGACGGGATGCTGGAAGCGGGTCGGGTTCGTGGAGTTGCCGGTGATGGAAACGCCCACGTTCTCGAGCTTCATGATCGCGACGCCCTCGGGGACGTTGTCGGCGCCGTAGCAGTGGACCGCGGCGCGGGGACCCTTGGAGTAGGGAGTTTCCGAGACGATCTTCACCGTTTCGGTATAGGGATCGAATTCGGTCTCCACGTAGGTGAATCCGTTGATACGGGAGATGATGAACGCGGCGTCCTTGCCGAGACCGTTGAGGATGACGCGCAGCGGGTTCACGCGCACTTTGTTTGCGTTGAGCGCGATCTTGATCGCGCCTTCGGCGGCGGCAAAGCTCTCGTGACCGGCGAGGAAGCAGAAGCACTCCGTTTCCTCGGAGAGGAGCATCTTGCCGAGGTTGCCGTGTCCGAGGCCGACCTTGCGGTTTTCCGCGACGGAGCCGGGGATGCAGAAGGACTGGAGACCCACTCCGATCGCGGCTGCGGCGTCGGCGGCTTTTTTGCAGCCGGTCTTGACGGCGATCGCGGTGCCGACCGTATAAGCCCAGATCGCGTTCTCGAAGCAGATGGGCTGGGTGCTGCGGACGATCTGGTCCACGTCGATGCCTTTTGCGAGCGTGATCTCTTTGCATTCGTCGATCGAGGAGATGCCGTATTCCTTCAGAACGGCGAGGATCTTTGCCTCGCGTCTTTCGTAGCCTTCAAAATTTGCCATCGTATCGTCCTCCTCTTATTCTTCTCTCGGGTCGATATACCGGACCGCTTCGTCGAACCGTCCGTAGGTGCCCATCGACTTTTTGTAAGCCTCGTTCGGCTCCATGCCCTTCTTGATGAAGTCGGTCATTTTGCCGATGGAAACGAACTCGTAGCCGATCACCTGGTCGTTTTCGTCCAGAGCCATCCTCGTGCAGTAGCCCTCGGTCATCTCAAGATAACGGACTCCCTTGGCGTTCGTGCCGTACATGGTGCCGACCATGCTGCGGTGTCCCTTACCGAGGTCTTCCATTCCCGCACCGATGACAAGACCGTTCTCGGAGAAGGCGGACTGTGTGCGGCCGTAAACGATCTGCAAAAAGAGCTCGCGCATCGCGGTGTTGATCGCGTCGCAGACAAGGTCGGTGTTGAGCGCCTCGAGGATCGTTTTACCGGGCAGGATCTCAGCCGCCATTGCGGCGGAGTGGGTCATGCCGGAGCAGCCGATGGTCTCGACCAGCGCCTCTTCGATCACGCCGTTCTTGACGTTGAGGGAGAGCTTGCAGGCGCCCTGCTGCGGCGCGCACCAGCCCACACCGTGCGTATAACCGGAAATATCGGTGATCTGCTTTGCCTCGACCCAGCGGCCTTCCTCCGGGATCGGAGCGGGACCGTGCTTCGGACCTTTGGCGACGCAGCACATGTTTTCCACTTCGTTGGAATACTGATAACTCATGGTTTCCTCCTCAGAAATTGTTTTATTTTTTTATGATCTCGCCCCAGCACTCGCCGAAGGCGCAGGCGGCGTTCGCTTCATCGGTGTCGAGATGGGCCGCCGCTTTGAACTTCGGGCTCACGCGGACCACAACGTCGTCGTAGACGGTCGATCTGTCCGCGCTGTCGATCTTGAGGCAGACGATCTCTTTGTCTTTCACGTTGAACGCTTTCGCATCCTCGGGCGTCAGATGGATATGACGTTTTGCGATGATGACGCCCTCCGCGATCTCAAGAGAGCCGGCGGGGCCGACAATGCGGATCGGGGCGCTGCCGGCGATATCGCCGCTCTCACGGACGGGAGCGGTGATGCCGAGGGTGCGCGCGTCGGTGAAGGCGACTTCGACCTGCGTCGCGCTTCTCGCGGGTCCGAGGATGCTGACGTTGGGGATGGACTTTTTCGGGCCCTCCAGCGTGACGCGCTGCTCGGAAGCGAACTGCCCGGGCTGGCTGAGGTCCTTCTTCTTTGTCAGGGTCGCGCCTTTGCCGAACAGGACTTCGATGTGTTCTTCGGTCAGATGGACGTGTCTCGCGGAGGTCTCGACGATAACTTTGTTTGCCATGATTTTATCCTTTCTCTTATATGTAAAATATTAGGAATCTCAATCGTTTTCTTCGCCGCGGGTGATGATATATTTTTTGACGGCGACGGTGGATTTTTCTCCGTTGATGGCGTAGGCGATGTTGATCGCGTGGTCGGCGCAGCGTTCAAGATCCGTTACCAGATCGGTGAAGATAACGCCGCCCTGCGGGTCGCACTGGTCGTTTTTGAGACGTTCGATATGGTGGGCGATCAGCGTTTCCTGGAGCTGATCCACCTCCTCCTCCGCGTCGCTGATCGCAGGAAGCATATCGAATTTCTCTTGATCATATGCTTCGATCGCCATTTCGACGACGAGCATAGTCTTGTCCGCGATGGTATGCAGCTCTTCAATCGCGGGCTCGCTGAAGAGGGTGGGGAGTTTCGCGCCGCCGATCTGGACGGTATAATCCGCCACGTTTTCCGCGTGGTCTCCGAGGCGCTCTACGTCGCTTGTGACGTGGAACATCATACCGAGACTCTCCAGATCGTGCGGAGAGAGGTTTTTCCCGTGCAGGGTGATCAGGCAGCCCTGCAGCAGCCGCTTCTTATCTCCGTTCTGGGGAAACGCCAGGAATACGGTCTCAACATTTTCCATGGTGTCATCTGTATAGCGGTCCGACTTTCTGCGGAAGCCGATCCGTTCCCCGCCCAGGACCAGATCGAAGGAGAAGCCGCTCCCTGCCAGGACGGAAGCGAACTGTTCCTCCTGCTCCGACAGATAGAAAGCAAGCCTTTCCTGAAAAGCGCCGGGATGAGAGGGGGCAGTCCGGGAAGGGGCTTCCTCAGCTGCCTTGCGGATGATCTTATAATGGGGCTGCCGCTTTTTCGTCGAACCGGAATGTCTGTAGAAAGATTTATTTCTGGAAGTCATCATTATCTCCAATTCTGTGTTTTGATCGGTCTGCGGCCGTTCCGGCCGGTCACGCTATCTTACCACATGCGTTCCGCAAATACAAATTCCGGAAGATATGCAGGAATCCTGTTCGTTTTTTGCACTTTGCACAAAGTCCCGGCGGATATTTTTGAACTTTTTTAATACACAAATGTTGAAAAATAAATAAATGTGTCTTAATATGTTATCGTGTAAGAGAAAAACAAAGAGGAGGACACATTTATGTATGCTCTGATTGCATCGATCCCGATTCTCACGACAGTTATCCTGATGGTCTTTTTTGGCTGGCCGGCTAAGAGAGCCCTGCCTCTGGCATGGATCCTGGCGGCAGTCATCGCGGCCGCTGTCTGGGGAATGGGAGTCAAAGAGATCGCGGCCAGGACCATTGGAGGATTCCTGGGCGCCTTCGAAACTATCTGTATTATTTTCGGCGCCATCCTGCTGATGAATGTCCTGAAAATGTCCGGTGCCATGGTCACCATCAACCATATTTTCTCCAGAGTGACAAGAGACGCCAGAATCCAGGCCGTCATCGTAGGCTACCTGTTCGGCGGCTTTATTGAAGGCGTTGCCGGCTTCGGAACCCCCGCGGCCCTGGGCGCCCCGATCCTGATCAGCCTGGGCTTCCCGCCCCTGGCGGCAGCTTCCGTATGCCTGATCTATAATTCAACACCGGTATGTCCCGGTCCGGTCGGTGTTCCTACCCTGACCGGCGCCAATATGGTCGCGGAAGCGGTCAAGGGACTTGGCGGAGATCCTGACAAGTTCACCCGTCTGCTGACCATCTTTACCTGTATCCCTCACATGATCGGCGGTATCGCGGTCATTATTATGGGCGTCGCTGTCCTGTGCAAGGTATTCGGCAGGAACAAATCTTTTAAGGATGTTATTCCGGTCATTCCCTTCTGCCTCTTCATCGGCGGCGTGCTGGGAACCGTCTATATCCTGATGGCCATCATCGCGGGCCCCGAACTGGTCTCCATGACGGCTTTCCTGACGGCTCTTGTGGTCGCGGTCATTTCCGCCAGAAAGGGCTTCCTTGTCCCCAAAGAGAAGTGGACCTTTGAAGGCGTGGAAGAATGGGGAGAGGATGAATGGCAGTCCGCCCAGCATATTCGTGACGCCAGAGATACCCATCTGCGGATCCGCTATTCCCTGCTTCCTTACCTGATCATCTGCGTAGTCCTGTTCCTGACCAGAGTCGACGCGTTCGGCATCAAGGCGATCCTGAATTCGGAGCCTTTTATCCTGCATATTGACAATATCCTGGGATTCGAGGAGATCGACTGGGCGTTCAAGTTCCTGTACAATCCGGGTATTCTGCCCTTCATGGTCACAGCCATTTTTACGCTGTTCGCCCACAAGGTATCCGCCAAAAACGCCAGGATCGCGGTCAAGGATTCCCTGAAGATGATCTCCGGCGCGGCTTTTGCCCTTCTGTTCGGTGTCGCCACGGTCAACATCTATCGTTTTACTTCCAGCGAGGCCATTGGCCAGGCCATTGACAGCGCGGCCGGCACCTACAGCAACATGAACAGCAGTATGATCTATGCCATGGCCCATGCCATCGGCGGCGTATTCTCCAAGGCCTATATCCTGGTCGCGCCGTATATCGGCGTTCTGGGCGCCTTTATGTCAGGATCCTGTACCGTATCCAATACACTGTTCGCCAGCCTGCAGTTCGAGGTCGCGACAGTCCTGGGACTGAATCAGGTTTTGATCGTAGCCCTGCAGAACATGGGCGGCGCCATCGGCAATATGATCTGTATCAACAACATCGTTGCCGTCGGCGCGACGACCGGTACCAACGGAAACGAAGGCCTGCTGATCCGGACCAATATTATTCCCTGTCTGCTCTACGCTCTGATTGTAGCCGGCGTTGTCGGTATTATGATGGCGGCAGGTGTCAATCCGTCCTTTATGTAAAGAATATTCGCCTTTCAGGCAGATGTCTGACAGGCTTACAGAGCCGGTCATGGATCCTGGCTTTTAAGACAATTATGTAAAAAAGACAGATTATGTCATTTGCGGAGTGTCCGCCGGAGTTCCGGCGGGCACTTTTTTGGCCGCCGGGATCCGCACTTCGTATGAAAAAGTGTATCGGGATACAGACATTTATTCAGGAAGGAAGTTGTTCCATCAGCGCGGACAGACTTGATATAATAATAAAAGCGGATTCGCAAAGCGTCATTTGGAAAACAACAGATATTCCACAAAAGACATAAGTATGGAACAGAACTATAAAAAATGTAAAAAGAAGGAGACAGCTATGGTAAGAAAAACATTCAGTATACTGGCACTGGTCACGGGCACGGCTGTGATGATGACAGCCTGCAGTTCCGGCAGCGCGGCCCAGCCGGCGGAACCCAATACAGCGGAGGCTGCTGAAGACGTGCAGGCAGAGGCGGATCAGGCGGCCGCGGATCTGACGGCGGCAGAAGCGGAGGTCCTGGACGAGATCGCGGGTCCGATGGATCTATCCGGCTCCTGGGAGGATGAAATCAGCAAACGGGCCGTGATGAGCGCCGCGCGGAAAAAGGATGGCAGTTACGTGATCACGGTCAGCTGGGGCGGAAGCGCCACAGAAGCCGCGGTCTGGGAGATTGAAGGAAACTATGATGAAGCTTCCGGTATGCTGACCTATGAAAATGCCAGACATTATACCCACGTCGTGGACGCGGAAGGAAATGAAAGCACCAAAGACGAGACCACGACAAATGGAGCCTTCATGAAAGAAGGGGAGAAGGTCCGCTGGAAGGATTCCGCCAATGAGGAGGACGGCGTGTTCGTAAAGGTATCCGAAGAGGAGCCGGAGACCGGCGAAACGACTGCGGAAGACGGGACAAATCTTTCGGATGACGCTTCTGACTTTGTCCTTCTGAGTGAAGCGGTGCCGGATGCCATCCTGGAGATCCGTTACTATTCCACCTACAACTTTGTAGGAGACAGGATCGACGGCTATGAGGAGCCGGTGGCCATCCTGACAGAAGAGGCGGCTGCCGCCCTGAAGGAAGCCAGCGACGATCTGATCAGCCAGGGATACCGCTTAAAGATTTATGACGCCTATCGTCCCCAGATGGCAGTCGACAACTTTATGGCATGGGCTCTGGACGAAGAGGATGTCCGCATGAAGCAGTACTTCTATCCCGAACTGGACAAAGACGTCCTTTTCCCCCAGGGGTACATCGCGGAGCATTCCGGTCACAGCCGGGGCAGCACCGTGGACCTGACCCTGTTCGATATGGAGACGGAAAAAGAAGTGGATATGGGCGGTACTTTTGACTATTTCGGTGAGCTCAGCCATCCGGATTATACGGATATTACGGAGGAGCAGTACGAGAACCGCATGATCCTGCGGGAAGCTATGATGAAGCATGGCTTCAAGCCTCTGGAGGAGGAATGGTGGCATTTCACCCTTGTGGATGAACCCTATCCCGACACCTATTTCACATTCCCTGTGAACAGCACGTCCATTACAGGAGAGTGATAAAAGGGAAAAGCAACATCAGTGATGCCTGCGGCAGCAGGCCGGAACGGTCCGGCCCGCTGCTGTTTTTATGAAACGCGTTTTGGAAAAATATGATTCCGGAAAATGTATTTTTTACACACATGTGGTACAATAACCATATGTTGACGAAAAAATCGGAAATCAGCCGGTTCCGGGGATATGCCCGGAAATCTGATACACGGCTGTACCATATGCTTGACAGGAAGAGAGATTTTTATGTACAGGACTTCCAGTGACAGACGTTTTTATAAGATCAAAAAAGATATCCGCGGCGCCTTTATGACGCTGGTCCTGCAGAAGGACCATTACAGTGACATCAGCATCACGGAGGTGGCGGAACTGGCGGATATCAACCGCAAGACCTTCTACCTGCATTATGATTCCATCGATGACATCCTGACAGAGTACGCGGATGACCTGTCGGCGGATTTCATGAATTATCTGTACAGTCAGGAGGAGTTTTCCGTGGAGTCCCTGTTCGACTGGATCGGCCGGCACGCGGAGGAGAAGGAATTCTTCCGCAAGATGGCGGCGGAGGACAGGATCATGCCCTTTACGGACAAATGCCGCCGGGTCCTGCGGGATTATCTGCAGGCTCATATGATCGCGGAAAAAGGACAGACGGCCAGATCCCAGAAGCTGGTGGCTTCCTATACAGCGGCCGGCCTGGCCCAGATCCTGGTCGAGTACGCTTCGGGAGAAACGGATCTGGACCGGGAGACCCTGATCCGGGAGACCCGCAGGGTCATGGAGAACGGCTGGCAGCCCGCGCCGGCCCCGGAAGAGAGGAAATCAGAACAGACAAAAGAAAAAGAAGGAGCTGCACAGGGGACATTGGCCGGTAAAGCGCCTGTCACCGGCATACCGAATCGCAATTATGAAAATGACGCCCGTATGGAACACATCAACGCCATGCAGGATTATCTTTCCCTGGTCCGGGATCCGGTCACTTCCCGCAATGCCAGGCAGATGGTCGAGATCCAGAACCGCAGGATCCGGGAGCTGATGGAAGCAGCCTGGGAGATCCCTTTTTACCGGGAGCGTTTCCGCAGGTCCGGTACCAGGCCGGCTGATTACCGGAAAGCGGAAGATCTGTACCGGTTCCCGGTCCTGACCAGAGAGGAGCTGGAAGGCTGGCTGGCGGCAGAGCTGTCGGGAGATGCCGGCAGATTCAATGCCTGGCATATCCATACGACCTCGGGCACAACGGGTAAAGCCCTGCGGATTCCCTTTTCTCCCAACGAGAATGCCTGGCTGACCGCCAACTGGCTGCGCGTGCTGGCCCTGCCCGGATACAATCCCTTCACCGGCAAGACCATGTCCAGGACCCTGCTGCCCGGGCAGGAAGGCAGGGATATGGATTCCATGATCCAGCGCTTCGGTATCCTGCGCAGAAAAGCCATGAAGGATTCCGATGACATGCAGGAGCTGATCCGTGAGATCAACGCCTACAGGCCGGACTATCTCTATAACTACCAGGAGATCCTGGCCGGGATCGCGGCTTACGCCAGTGAGCGGGGGATCCGGGTCTGGAAGCCCCAGTATTATACAGCCACCGGGGCGCCCCTGACGGAGGAGACCCGTGTCCTGCTGACAGAGGTCTTCGGACCGGGACTGACGGATTCCTATGGCCTCAATGAGACCGGCTCCTGTATCGTCCGTCTGCCGGGCAAGAAGTATTACCAGGTCAACAGCGACACCCATGTGGTCAATATTTACAATGACAGCCTGACAGGCCCTGCCCTGACAGGCCAGGCTGTGATCACCCCGCTCTTCAAGACAGAACTGCCGGTCATCAACTATGTGTCCGGCGACGGCATGGAAAGCTACCAGAAGCAGGGACTGCGCTTTATCCGGACTGTGGACAGCAGAGCTTATTCTTCCGGCAGCTGAATATACAGGAAGGGGAAATGCCGGAGCGGAAACAGGCCCGGCGCATAAGGAAAGCCTGCGGAATCGAAAAGAATTCCGCAGGCTTGTTTTTCTTTATGCGGGACCTGCCCGGCAGGGTCTGCCGCTGCCAGTCCTATCCCAGAGGGATTTCCACCACTTTGGCCATTTTGATCAGGCATTCCTCGATCTGGCCGGAAATATCCGCTACCATGCGCTCGGAGATCTGTTCGTTCTTTTCCTTCTCCAGGTTTTCATAGAAATCGGCCCGGATCTTCTCACTGATCCTGCCCAGACGGGACTCGAAATAGCCGCGGGGCAGGAGCTTGCGCATGGGAAGGGGCAGGTTGGCCCTGACCAGCATGTCCTGCATTTTATTGGCGCCCAGCAGGAGCACCAGCAGGGAGATCACGCTGCCGGCAATAATCCCCGGGATGCCGCCGGCGATCAGGGCAACACCGCTGCCGCCGCACAGGAGGCCGACGAGCAGTGTGATAATGGCATCGATCATCCAGGTGATCTCTTCGACCGCGAACACTTCCTTTGTGACGACCTTGATCTCCAGCTCGGACAGCTGCAGATAGGTGGACAGGCTCATGGCCCGGTAGGGGACCTTGTGCCGGGTACAGATGGGGACGGTGTATTCCTCCAGCTCGTAAGCAACGGGTTTGATCCAGGTGGATACCACGTGCAGAAGGAGTTCTCTGGCATCAGCAGTATGGAGCCAGAGGGCGATTTCATTCTGCAGGACCTTGTCAATGTCCTGGAGCCGCTCGATCTCTCCGTTCCGCCATCTGTCAATGACGGGCAGGACGGCGTTTTCCAGGATGGGATCGATCAGGGCGTCCACGACCTGGCGGTACAGATCATCAATATGTTCTCCGACGATCCGCTCCACGACACTGGAATCCTTGAGCTGCTCGATCTCCTGGACAAATTCCCGCAGTTCCTCATCGATGCTGCCGCACCAGGCCAGGCCCTTGCAGACCGAGAATTCGGGATCGCTCCCGGAAATGACCACGGAATCCGGAAAGACCTGCAGGCACCAGTCCCGGATGGCCGGCATCTTGGAAACGCCGCCGGTCAGGAAGAGGAGCTCCGGCTGATCCCCGTCAATGTTCTTTTTGACATCCTCCAGGCTCTGCAGGAAGACCTGTTCAAAGGATCTGCCGTTCAGGCGGTCTGTGGGCCTGCGCAGTATATCATTCGCGATCTGCCGGTCCATCTGCAGGGTCAGGCGTATGGGCAGGCTGTAGTTGATCCGGACGTTCTGGGTACAGGTGTTTCTGCTCCAGTATTCCTCATCGGAGAAATATTTCTCCTTGAGCCGCCTGGCGGCGAATTCACAGTAGCTGCGCCAGGGCGGGACCTTGTCGAAAATAGCCCGGATCTTTTTCTCCCGGGGAGACCGCTTCAGGGCCTCCTCCAGCAGCAGCTCATCCATGATGCCGCCGCCCAGGCTGACTTCGCCGGCCGTACGCAGTTCCACCTCATGCCCTTTGCTGACATAGGCGAAATCGGTCGTAGAGGAGCCAATATCCACGACCAGGACCGGATGAGCCAGGATATCGTATCCGATCTGCAGATGTTTGGACTGGCAGGCGCTGACCAGGGCCGCCCTGGATTCCGAGATGATCCTGGCGGGCGGATAGCCCACCTTTTCAAAGATCCGCCGGTATCGCTCCCGGGTGTTCTTGTCCCAGCCGGCCGGACAGCCGACGTAGAAACAGCAGTCCTCTCCCTGGACCAGGTCTCCGTTCTTATAGAGCTCGCCCAGGACGCCGGCCGCGAAGCAGCGGATATCCGCTTCGCTTTCCCGGTCCGTCAGGAAATGGCTCTTGAAGCGGAGTTTACGTTCCGTTGCCCCGGGGTGGTAGCAGGCGCCTTCTCCTATGATCAGCTCCTGGTCGAGGAGCCTGGCATAGGCTGTGATAAAGCTCTGTGCCTCGCGGATCGTCAGCATCTGAGGCTCTTTTGCCCCTTCTTTGGGAAGTACACAGACGGCGCTTTCCGCGTCGCCCAGGTCAAAA
>CACYYS010000009.1 GCA_902778725.1 uncultured Ruminococcus sp. | reverse complement strand
GGCGTGATCACATACGCGATCACAAACCCGGCGAGGATCGGAGAGATCCCTCGCAGGAAGGAGCCGATCACCCGGAGCAGCGCAGAAACGTTGAAGACCGTAAGGATAATAAGAATAGAAATAAACACCGTAACGCAAACGCGGACGGCGATCTTGTTATATTCCGGATCTTTCAAAAACTTTCCCATAATACCACCTGAAAATATTATATCGGAAGTCGAAGAGAAAATCAAGAGAAAGGCGAATGCTTTTAGGATTTTTTTCCAAATTCTTGAATTTGAGACGGAGGTATGGTAGAATAGTTACAATCTCTTTTGCCGGGCGGTGCTGCTCCTATGAAAATGAAAATCAAAGCCCCCGCGAAAATCAACCTCTTTCTTGAAGTCGGCGCACGCCGCGACGACGGGTTCCACGATCTGCGGAGCGTGATGCAGACCGTCTCGCTTTTCGATCAGATCACCGTCCGCTGCGACAAGAGCTTCCGCACAAGGATCACCGTCCGCTCGGACAGTTTTTTCCTCCCGACGGACAAACGGAACATCGCCTTCCGGGCGGCCGAGCTTTTCCGCGAGCGATTCCTTACCGGCGACTATGACATCGCCGTTTCCCTCGAAAAGCGCATCCCGGTCTGCGCGGGACTCGGCGGAGGCAGCGCGGACGCGGCGGGCGTTCTCTACGGTCTCAACCGGATGTTCCCCGGCAAAGCGAAAACGGAGGATCTGTACGCCGTCGCCGCCTCTCTCGGCTCCGACGTCCCCTTCTGCCTCAAAAAAGGAACGGCGCTGGCGAACGGCCGGGGAGAAAAGCTGGCTTCCCTTCCGCCTCTCCCCCCCTGCCGGATCGTGATCGCGATCGAAAACGAACGCGTATCCACGGCGGCGGCTTACGCCGCGCACGACGCGCTCGAACACACATTGGAAGAAGCCGCTCTTGCGGAGTCGCGGTATCTCGCGCTCACCCGAGGGCTGGAGACGGGCGACCTCTCCGCTGTCGCCGCAAACCTCTACAACTCTTTTGAAGATTCCGTCTTCCCCTCGGCGCCCGGCGCAAAGCGCATCCGGGAAGAAATGCTGGAGGCCGGAGCTCTCGCCGCTCTGCTCAGCGGCTCCGGCGCCGCGGTCTTCGCCCTCTCGTCCGACAGAGACGCCCACCGCATCGCCGACAAACTGAAAAAACCGGGTCGCCGCGTTTTTGTCTGCAGCCCGTTTGAGGAGATATAATATGTTTTCTTATATCAAAGGCGAATTGACCGAGCTTGAACCTTCCCGCGCGACCGTCGAAGCGTGCGGGGTCGGGTACTCCCTGACGATCTCCGGCACGACCCATGCCTCCCTCGTCTCCCTGACCGGAAACGAAATGGCGACGGTAAAGCTCTATACAAACCTTGCCGTGCGCGAGGACGGAGTTGAGCTCTTCGGGTTCTATACAAAAGAGGAACTCAATTTCTTCTCCCTTCTCACCGGCGTATCCGGCGTGGGACCGAAAGCCGCCATCTCCATCCTCTCCTCTTTCACGGCGGCGGATCTGGTTTCCGCGATCGTCTCCGACCGTCCGAAAACGATCGCAACGGCGCAGGGCATCGGCGTAAAGACCGCCTCGCGCATCATCCTTGAACTCAAAGATAAACTCCAGAACGTCTCCCTGCCTCAAAGCTCCGCTCCCGCCGCTCCCGCCGCCGCGGCGTCCGGCTCCGCCCTCGCCGACGCGGAGAGCGCGCTGACCATCCTCGGATACCGGGAAGCCGAGATCCGCGAAGCGCTGCGGGATGTGAACACCGCCGGCATGTCCACCGAGGAGATCATCCGGATCTGCCTCTCGAAATTCGTGAAATAAGGAGAGCCCGCCATGGCAATCGAAGGAGAATTCGATTTAGAGAACCGCCTGGTCGCCCAAAACGAGATCCCGGAAGACCGGGACAGCGACAACAAGCTGCGCCCGAAGACTCTCGCGGAATATATCGGACAGGAGAAGGCGAAGGATAATCTGTCCGTCTTCATCGACGCGGCGAAACTGCGCGGCGAGAGTCTCGATCACGTCCTTCTCTACGGTCCGCCCGGCCTCGGGAAGACGACGCTTTCTTATATCATCGCGTCCGAGCTCGGCGTCAATATCCGGGCCACCTCCGGTCCCGCGATCGAAAAACCGCGCGATCTCGTCGCGCTCCTCACCAATCTCGGCGAGGGGGACGTTCTCTTTATCGACGAGATCCACCGGCTCTCCCGTCAGGTGGAGGAGATCCTCTACCCCGCGATGGAAGACTTTCTGATCGATATCATTATCGGGCAGGGACCGTCCGCCCGAAGCATCCGGCTCCCCCTCAAGCACTTTACCCTGATCGGCGCGACGACCCGCGCGGGTCAGCTCACCACCCCGCTGCGCGACCGCTTCGGCGTTCTCCTGAAGCTGGAGCTCTACACATCCCGGGAGCTGACTACCATCGTCAAGCGTTCCGCCTCCATCCTCGGCGTCTCCGTCTCGGAAGACGCGGCGCTCGAGATCGCCTCCCGTTCCCGCGGAACGCCCCGCGTCGCAAACCGCATCCTGCGCCGTGTCAGCGATTTTGCTCTGGTCCTCGCGGACGGCGAGATCACGCTCGACGTGGCGAAAACCGCCCTGACAAAGCTGGAGATCGACGGACTCGGCCTCGACAACACCGACCGCCGTATGCTGCGCGCGATCATCGATTACTACGACGGCGGTCCCGTCGGTCTTGAGACCCTCGCCGCCACAGTGGGAGAAGAAGCCGTTACGATCGAGGACGTGTACGAGCCGTATCTGATGCAGATCGGGTTTCTCGCACGCACGCCGCGCGGGCGCGTCGCGACAAAAAAAGCCTACGAACACCTCGGCCTTCCTTACCGGCCGACGGCGACGCAAAGCAGTGTGTTCGACAGCGAAACAGAAGAATAAAAGACGGACGCGCCGGAAATTCCGGCGCGTCCGGTTTTATTTTTCCCTCGCGCGGAGAAAACGCTCCGCGCTTTTGAGGACTCTGCGCGTGTTGCGGAAGGTGAGCTTCCTGCAGGCGTCACCGTAAGGCAGGAGAAGATAGTTGAGCGTTTCGAATCCCTCGTTGTGGCGCGGTTCCTGATCCCGGAAGGTCCCGAGAAAAAAGACGACTGTTTTGGAGTTCCCGTTTTTGAGTCGGTAGGCGATCTCCTTACGGAAGCCGCCGACAAGCTCGGCGCGCACGGAGGTCTCTTCCCACGTCTCGCGCAGCGCGGTCTCCTCCTCGGTCTCGCCGGCCTCCATGTGCCCCTTCGGGAATCCGCAGATCCCTCCGTCGGCGCTCTGGATCAGGAGGTACAGAACAACGCCGTCTTTTACCGTATATAGAACAGTCCCGCAGGATTTCTCGGTCACGAAAATCACTTCCTTCATTGCTGCAAACGATCATGCTGTTATGATTCTATCACATTTTCTCTCCGTTTTCAACCGCTTTCCGAAAAGTTTGAGAAAGAAAGGGGGCGGATCGCTCCGTCCCCCTTCCGTTTTCTGCGCCCTGCTTTCCGAAAGCAGCTCCTTTTTGATACAAAACCGAACCTTTTACACATTTTTGTATCATTATAAGAGGATACAGATCAATCCCCCGCTGCCCTCGTTGATGATCCGCTCCAGGGTCTCCGACAGCTTGCTCCGGCTTTCCTCCGGCATATTCTGGAGCTTGGCGTGCAACCCGTCCGTGACAAGCTCATAGAGGCTCTTTCCGAGAAGATCGGTCTCCCATATCCTGGCGGGATCCTCCTCAAAGCCTTTCATCAGGCTCGAGAGCAGCTGTTCCGACTGTTCCTCCGTTCCGACGATCGGATTGATCTCCGTTTCAATGTTCGCCCGGATCATATGGATCGACTTGGCGGAAGCGCGCAGCTTCACTCCGTATCCTCCGGACTGTCGCACGATCTCCGGCTCCTCGAGCTGCAGCTCGGACAGTTCCGGCATCACGATGCCGTATCCTTTTTCCGCCACCTCGTCGAGCGCCGCCCGCACCTTGTCGTATTTTCTCTTCGTCTCCGCCAGCTCGCAAACGGTACAAAACAGATCCTCTTCCCCGTCAACGGGAATTCCGGAGAGCTCTGCGAGCGTCTGATAATAGCTGTTTTCCTCCGGGAGCAAGGAGACCGCGGCTTTTCCGGTGGAAAGATCGAGCTCCTTTACCGCCGCCTCCGCGATATCGGGATTGACCGGAGCGTTCGCAAAGACGCGCTCCACGTCTCCCATCTGTGTGATATCCGCCGCGCAGGTCTTTACCGTCTCCACAAAGGAGGTCATCATCGGATGCCCCTCCGGCAGCGCGCTCATCCACTCGGGCAGTTCCACCCGTATCTCGGTGACGGGAAACTGCTCGAGGATCATTCCGAAGATATGCTCGATATCTTCCCCGTCAAGGTCAAAGCAGTTTACCAAAGCGACTGGAGCGCCGTAGCGTTTTTCAAGCGAAAGGGCGAGCTCTTCCGCCTCCTTCTTTTCGGGATCGGCGCTGTTCAGAATGACGCAGAACGGCTTGCCGAGATCCCTCAGCTCCTTTACCACGCGTTCCTCGGCTTCCACGTAGTTCTCCCGCGGGAGGTCCCCGACCGTCCCGTCTGTCGTGACAAGGATGCCGACGGTCGAGTGATCGCGGATGACCTTTACCGTTCCGATCTCCGCGGCTTGTTCAAAAGGGATCGCCTCCTCGGACCAGGGCGTGTGGACCATGCGGGGTTCTCCGTTTTCCGTCGTTCCTTCCGCGCCCGGAACAAGGAATCCGACGCAATCGATCAGCCGCATCTTCATGCGCGCGTTTTCCCCGATCGAAACGGCGACCGCCTCATCCGGGATAAACTTCGGTTCCGCCGTCATCACGGTGCGGCCGCCCGCCGATTGCGGCATCTCGTCTTTTGCCTTTTCCCGTCCGTATTCGTCCTCCATATTCGGGAGGACGACCGTCTCCATCATCCGCTTGATGAAGGTGGATTTCCCCGTCCGGACGGGGCCTACCACGCCGACGAACACCTCTCCCCCCGTCCTCTCCGCAAGCTCCCGATATATATTTCTATCCACCATTACGCGATCCCCTTTTTCTCTTTTTTCAATCCATCCTATGTAAAGAGGCGGGGGGATATGACAAAAAGCAGACCGGTTTTTCCGATCTGCTTTTTTTTCAAAGAGTGGAAAGGAAGCGCCCCATCCGCGCGATCCCTTCTTTGATATGACCGACGGAATAGGCATAGGAAATGCGGATGTATCCTTCCCCGCTCTCGCCGAACGCGTCACCCGGCACGACGGCGGCGCGCGCCTCGTTGATCAGGCGGGAAGCAAATTCCTGACTGGACAGCCCGAAGCGGGAAATATCGGGGAAAACGTAAAACGCGCCCTTCGGTTCATAGCAGCTGAGACCGATCTTGGCAAGTTCGCTCAGGGTGAGCTTGCGGCGGCGGTCGTACTCGGCGATCATCTCGTGCATCGCCTCCTGCCCCTCCCGCATGGCGGCAAGGCCGGCAAACTGGGAAGCGGTCGGCGCGCACATGATCGCGTACTGATGGATCTTGCGGATCGCGGAAAGGATCGGCGCCGGCGCCGCCACGTAGCCGAGGCGCCACCCCGTCATCGCAAAGGCCTTGGAAAAACCGCTGCACACGACGGTGCGTTCCTTCATCCCGGGGAGCGAACCGAAGGAAACGTGACGGGAGCCGTAGGTAAGCTCCGCATAGATCTCGTCCGAGAGCACGACGATCCCGGTATCGCGGATCACGTCCGCGATCGCCTCAAGATCCGCCCGCTCCATAATGCCGCCCGTCGGGTTGTTGGGATAGGAAAGGATGAGCAGCTTGGTCTTCGGCGTAATGACCGCCCGGAGCGCCTCCGGCGTCACCTTGAAATTCTCCCGCTCGGTGGTGACGATCGGCACGACTTTGGCGCCGCACATACGGCAAAGCGGCTCGTAACAGACGTAATTCGGATAATGGAGGATGACCTCGTCGCCGGGGTCGAGAAGCGCGCGGGCGGCAAGATCGACCGCCTCGCTCCCTCCGATCGTTACGAGCAGTTCCCGCTCGGCGTCGTAGGAAAGGGCGAAGGATCGCTCGAGATAGGAGGAGATCTCCTCGCGGAGCGCGGGAAGACCGGAGTTGGAGGTGTAGTAGGTCTTGCCCTGCTCGATGCTCTCAATGCCCGCTTCCCGGATCTTCCAGGGGGTGACAAAGTCCGGCTGCCCCACGGTCAGGGAGATCACGTCCTTCATCCCGTCCAGCATATCAAAAAACTTGCGGATCCCGGACGGCTTGATCCCGGCGCATTGCTTGGAGATGACTTTAGAAGGATCGAACGGCATCATTACAGGCAGTTGCTCCTCTCGTCCTCGCGCGGCTTTTCATAGACCACGCCCTTGTCCTTGTATTTTTTCAGAACGAAGTGCGTCGCCGTCGAGATCACGGAATCCAGCGGCGCGAGCTTCTGCACGACGAAAAGCGCGACCTCCTTCATCGTTTTTCCCTCCAGCATCACGGCAAAATCAAAACCGCCCGACATCAGGTAAAGCGAATCCACCTCGGGATAGCGGCAGATCTTTTCGGCGATCTGATCAAAGCCGCGGTCCGGCTGCGGCGAGACGTGGAGCTCGATCAGAGCGTTGACGTGCTCGGTCGCCGTTTTATCCCAGTCGACGAGGGTCTTGTAGCCGAGGATGACGCCGTCCTTTTCATAATCGCCGATCATTTTTTTGATATCGCCCGTCTCCTTTGAGAGCATAACGGCAAGCTCCTCCGCCGTGAGACGGGCGTCGTTTTCAAGAAGCTTCAGCAATTCGTTTTTCATTTTCTTTGTTCTCCTTCGTGCGCTTCGATGCGCTGCATGATTTTTTCATACGAGAGGCCGTATTTTGCGGCGATATCTCCCGCGTAACTCTTTCCGTCCGGCTTGATCCGCTCGATGCGGAAGGAACGCCGGCCGTTTTCGATCTTTGCGACAAGCGAGTCGACCGGATACCCGCCGATCGCCGCCGCGCGTTCATTGATCTCATCGATCCGGGCGGCAAGCTCATGGAGGTGGGTGGAAAAGATCACCCGCGCGCCGATCTTGGAGAGGCCGAGGATGACCTCCTCCGCGATATAGGACGCTTCATACGCGCCGGTCGAGGAGAAAGACTCGTCCAGCAGGACGAGGCTGCGCCGGGTCAGCCGGTCAAAGATACCGGCAAGCCGGACGCACTCCTCCCCGAGACGCCCGCGGTCGATCGTATCTTCCGCCCCCGTCGGGAAATGGATGAAGATCCCGTCGGCAGGGGAAGCTGTCATGCTCTCGGCCGGGACGTACATCCCGAGCTGCATCATCGCCTGAGAGATCCCGACGGCGCAGGTGATGACCGATTTGCCGCCGCGGTTCGGTCCCGTCAGAACAAAGATGCGGGCCCGCTCGTCAAAGACGACGTCGTTTTGCACGATACGGTCGGTGATCTGCTCCGCGACGCTGGGATTGTAGAGACCTTCCGCGCGGTAGACCGGCTCGTCGGACTCCGCGATCTCCGGTGCGGAAAGGGGGAACCCTTTTTCCCGGATCAGGCGCAGCATCTCGCTGCCCTTTACCATAAACTCCATCTCCGGCATGATCCGGATCAGAAAATCGGTGTTGTCGAGCACATAGCTGCGCACGATCAGTTTCCAGCTCTTGACAGAGCTCTTGAAAACCTCGTTGATCGCGGAATTGAAGGCGTAGGAAAGCGCGGTCTTCGTGTTTTCCGATTGGCCTTTCCCGAAAGGAACGAGCGCCGCGATACAGGTGTACTCGTCGTTTTTGAAGTTCATACGCAGGATCTTTTCGATCAGTTCGCCGGACTTGAAGGGCTGCGCGTTGATCGAGAGGACGCCCGCGCTCGAGGGACGGAGCTGGGAGTCGAGATTGACGCCCACGGTGATGCTTTTGATCTCGCGGACGCGGTCGGTCAGCTCGGAGAGCTTGCGGTTGAGCTCTTTATAATATTCGCTCTCGCAGAGCGTGGTGATCCGCTCCGCCATCGTGCAAAAGGCGCGGCTTTTCAACTTATCCCGAAGGGGCGCGAGTCCCTCGTTGAGCTTTTCCACGCAGTTGACGTAAAGCTCGATCTCCGTGATCCCGTAGAGATAGGACTCGGTCGTATCCGCGGCGCCGGAATCCAGCTGCCGCAGCTCCACGATATCGTTGAGGATGGGAAACACGGAGAGAAGAGCGTCTTTGAGAGCGGGATTTTCAAGCAAGTCGGAAAAAGCCTCGAGCCGGTATTTCATCACGGCGGGATCGGCCGTAAAATATCCGGAGAGCGAACTGCTTTTCAGATCGATCAGATAGGAGAGACCCAGCTCCTCGCAGGTCTCGTCCGTGATACATGGCCGGTCCCTCCCCTCTTCTGCGCGCCGCGCGGCGTCCGGATCGGGGTAGATCAGGCTGAACTCTTGATTCATACGGCAACTTCCTTTGTGTATTTTTTATATTATAGTACATCCGGGCGCGTTTGACAATAGTTTTTCCCAAAAACCGACCGGAAAAAGAGCGCGCACAGAAGAAAAGCGCCGGAAGTTTTTCCTTTCCCCTTGCAAACGGCAAGGATAAGTATTATAATACAATTACTAATACTTAAGGAGTCCCGCATGCTGCCATTGGTTAGAAATTTTCTGATCGCTTTTGTGATCGCCGGTCTGATCTTCGGTCCGACAGCATATCTGCTCACAAACGTTATCCTCGATTGCGTAGGACCGAGCTTCGGCGTCGTCACGGAAAAGGACAAACCGCCGCAGGGATCCCCGGAGAACACCGCCCCGGTCTTCCCCGAGACCGATCCTCCCTCGACAGGAGACGACGATCCCGACACCCCGGAGCCGGACGGAGGCGATCCCTTTACCATGCTGATCGTCGGCACCGATTATCAGCCCGACCTCCTCACCGATTATGACGCTTCCGCACACAAAAACTACCCTCTCTTTGAAGTGGAAGATAAAGAAAAATCCTCAGCCGCCTCCCTCTCGGACTACGTCCGCGAGCGCCGCATCGGTGCGGACGCCTTCTTCCTTGTCCGCGTCGATACCAAAACAAAGCGCATCCTCTATTCCGCGCTTCCTTCCGATATGCTGGTCCGCTCAGGAGGCGCCACCCTCACCCTCGGGGAGCTCTATACTACACTCGGTATGTCCTATTTCCTCGACAAAGTCAACGCGCTGACCGGCTTTTCCGTCGATTATTACACCGTACTCTTTATGGAGGACGTTGAACGGATGATCGACAACGTCGGCGGCGTGACCGTGAGCGTCCCCTTCATCATGCGTTACACGGACAAATATCAGGACCTGGAGATCGACATCCGCTCCGGTACGCAGCGCCTTGACGGCAAGACCGCGCTCGATCTGATCCGATTCAACGGATATCCAGAGGGCTCGCCCTATTCGCGTGTCTCCTCCGCCAACGCCGTGATCGAAGGCTTTGCCGCTTCCTTCTCCTCTCAGGCGACTCTCACCAAGCTCCAGACGCTTTACGGTCTGCTTTCCGGCAATTCCTTCACGTCCTTCCCCGCTACGATCCTCACCGATTATACCGACCTTCTCGCGCACTTTGCGCAATATGAAAGGGTGTCCGTCAATTATCCCGGACGGTATTCCTATTCCGCGGAGGAGGGCACCCTTTTCATCCCCGATACCAACAGCGCGATCCTCGTTTATTCAAAATACAGATAATGGAGACCAAAATGAAAAACACCGAAAAAACGCTTGAACAGATCGTCAATCTTTGTAAAAACCGCGGCTTCATCTTCCCCGGTTCCGAGATCTACGGCGGACTCGCCAATACCTGGGACTACGGTCCTCTCGGCACCAGACTCAAAAACAACGTGAAAGACGCCTGGCGCAAGCGCTTTATCCAGGAGAGGCGCAACAGCTTTGAAGTGGACGCCGACATCCTGATGAACCCCCGCGTCTGGGAGGCGAGCGGCCACGTCGCCAGCTTTGCCGACCCGCTGCTCGACTGCAAAGAATGCAAAATGCGCTTCCGCGCGGACAATCTGATCGACGATTTCGCCCCCGACGCCCACGCCGACGGGATGACGAAGGAAGAGATGTTCGCTTATATCAAAGAGCATCACATCCCCTGCCCCAACTGCGGCAAGCATAATTTCACCGATATCCGTGAGTTCAACCTGATGTTCCAGACCTTCCGCGGCGTGACCAACGACGCAAAGAGCGTGATCTATCTGCGCCCGGAAAACGCGCAGGGCGAATACGTCAACTATCCGAACGTCCTGCGCGCCATGCGTACCAAGATCCCCTTCTCCATCGGGCAGATCGGCAAAGCTTTCCGCAACGAGATCACCCCCGGAAACTTCACCTTCCGGACCATCGAGTTCGAGCAGATGGAGTTCCAGACCTTCTGCAAGCCCGGCGACGATCTGGAGTTTTACCGGTACTTCAAGGAGTTCGGCAAACGGTTTTTCATGGATCTCGGTCTGCCGGAGGAGAATCTCCGCTATCACGATCACGAAAAACTCGCGCATTACGCCAAAGCCGCCTGTGATATCGAGTTCCTCTTCCCCACGCTCGGCTGGGGCGAGATCAACGGCACCCATGACCGCACCGACTTTGATCTCAGCCGTCATCAGGAATACAGCGGACAAAGGCTGGAGTATCTGGACCCCGTTACCAACGAACGTTTTGTCCCTTATATCGTGGAAAGCACCTACGGGCTCGACCGTACCGTCCTCGCTCTGCTCTGTGAGGCGTACGACGAGGAGGTCGTCGATCCGGAAAAGAACGACGTGCGCGTCGTGCTGCATCTTTCTCCCGCCATGGCCCCCATCAAAGCGTCGATCCTTCCCCTTTCCAAAAAACTCGGAGAAAAAGCGATGGAGATCCGCGACGAGCTCTCCAAATCCTTTATGGTGGAGTACGACGAGACCGGCTCGATCGGCAAGCGCTATCGCCGCGCCGACGAGATCGGCACGCCCTTCTGCGTGACCTACGACTTTGACTCCGAAAACGACGGCTGCGTCACCGTGCGCGAGCGTGACACGATGGAGCAGGTACGCATCCCGATCGACTCGCTCCGGGACTACATCGCGCAAAAGATCGTCTTTTGACAGCGCAAAATCACTTCAACGGCATATCCTGCCGTTGAGGTGATCTTTTTGCTGAAAACAAAATCCTACCGCCGCGACCGCGCCGTCTCTTACGCGCAGAAATGGGCGTATGCCCGCAACCCGCTTTTTGCCGATTTTTCCGACCTCGGCGGCGATTGCACGAATTTTGTCTCCCAATGCCTTTTTGCCGGATGCTGTACGATGTATTTCACCGATACCTTCGGCTGGTATTACGTCAGCTCTGACAACCGCACCGCCGCGTGGACCGGGGTCGAATATCTCTTCCGCTTCCTCGTTTCCAATCGCGAGACCGGTCCCTTTGCCGAGGAGAGCGAGCTCTCCTCCCTTTCCCCCGGCGACGTCGTGCAGATCGGATCGGACGGTGCGATGACACACAGCCTGCTCGTCGAGCGTCGCGAGGGGCGCGAGCTCTACCTTGCCGCTCACACGCTGGACGTCCGCGAGCGCCCGCTCTCCTCCTACCGGTTCGATTCCGTCCGGTTTCTCCGCATCCTCGGTTTCCGGACCGACGAAACGGGAAAGGCGGACTGCTTCCCTCCCCTTTACGCAGGCACTTCCCTTATTCTCTGAACTCTGACCCGAAAGGATGTAAACGATGGTCGATCTTCTCAATCTTCAGAAATTTTTTATTGAGCGTCACCTGCGGGAAGGAGGGATCGCCGTCGACTTCACGATGGGCAACGGGCACGATACCGAATTTCTGTGCCGGAGAGTGGGAGACTCGGGGCACGTTTATGCTTTCGATATCCAGAAAAGCGCCTACCTCTCCACCGAGGCCCGGCTTACCGAGCACAATCTGATCGACCGCTGCACTCTGATCCTGGACTCTCACAGCAACGCGCAAAAGTACATTCCCGCTGAGTTCAACGCCGGTGTTTTCAATCTCGGATGGCTCCCCGGCTCGGGCAACAAAACCATCACGACAAAACGGGAGACGACCCTTCCCGCCGTCCGGTTTGCCGTTTCCCGCCTCTCTCAGGACGGGATCCTTCTGATCGCCGTTTACCCCGGGCACGAGGAAGGAAAGGCGGAAGGTGAAGAGATCGCGCAATATCTGAGCGGACTTGACCGCCGCGTCTACTGCGTTTCTCGCTTCCAGATCCTCAACTCTCCGACCTCCCCCTACTTCATGATCACGGAAAAGAAAGAAGAGCTTTCATGAAGAAAACCGACCGAAACGTCGAAATCAGCCCGCAAAAAAGCGGTCTCTCTCCGCGGCCGGCCCTGCGTATGGCTCCCCCTTCCGGCGGATCCCGCCTGAAAAAGAAGCAAAAAAACCGTTCCTCGGAGGCGGTCGCCGCTTTCGCGTTCAAGCAGCAGCGCCGCGCTGAGAGAAAGCGCCTTTTGCGTTTGACAACCGCGTTTTTCTTCCTCACCCTTTTGGTTTTTCTGCTTTTTGCCTTCCTCAGCGTTTCCTTTTTGATGAAAGGAGACGGGAGCGCAAAAAAAACGACCGTCCGCGTCCGGATCGAAGGGACCGACCCCTTCGATCTCCCTCTCGCAGAGGTTTATCAGAACGGCGTACTCTATCTTGATTTTGCTCCGGTCGCCTCGCTATGCGGCTTTTCTTCCGTTTCCGACAGCGAGAGCGTGACCTATTCCTTTACCGCCGCCTCCGGCGCCGTCCAGACGCTCCGCTTCCGTTACGGATCCGTTATTTCACAGATCAACGGCGAGGACGTCTCCATGTCTGCCGCCGCGCTCGCCTCCGCCGGCGGCGTAAGGATCCCGCTCGATTATATCAACGACAACATCGGCGGTCTCTCCGCCGAGTATGACGAAGCGGAACGCCTGCTTACCGTTACGCGGGACAAGCTGAGCGCCAGCACGCCCAAGCGCCCCGTCTATGACGAGATCGCCTTTTTCGTCCAGCCTACCGCGCCGATCCCTCCGATCTTTGCCACCGACGATATCCCGGGACTTGACAACCTGATCTTCAAAGCCCCGCTCACCGACTACGAAGACGCGATGGACCCCCTCGACGCGCGCGACGCCTATCTCGATCTTGTCAACCGGGAACATACCCTGTCCGCCGACTCCCGTCCGACCGATCTCGTCGATCTCCCCGCGGATCACTGCCTCTACAATACAAAACAGCTCCGCGCCGTCCCCGCGCGCGCGCTGACCGCCCTTTTCCTCGAGGCGGAGGCAAACGGCATCGAGGGGCTGAAAGTCCGCAACGGATTCCTCGGCTACTACGATCAAAGCTATTTTCACGAGTATTACAAAACGCGAACGGCCGACATCCCCTCCCTCGCCGCTCCCCCCGGCGAAGCGGAATACCAGACCGGCCTCTGCGTGGATATGGACGATCTCTCGGGTCGGACAAGCTATGAATTGATCGACTTCGCCTCCTCGGACACCTTCGTCTGGCTGCGGGACAACTGCTGGAAGTTCGGCTTCATCCTCCGGTATCCGGAGGGCAAGGAGAGCGTAACCGGCTATTCCTTTGAGCCGTGGCATTTCCGCTACGTCGGCCGCTATCACGCCTATCATATCTACACAAAAGGGATGTGCCTGGAAGAGTATATCGCCTATCTTTCCGAACACTAAACAAAAAGAGCCGTGAGTTTATTCTCACGGCTCTTTTTCCATTTTACAGGTTTACTGGCAGACCTTGCCGGGATTGAGAATGTTGTTCGGATCGAACGCCGCCTTGATCCCGCGCATCAGCCCGAGGACCTCGGGCGAGAGGGACTGGAAGAGGTAGGGGCGTTTGACAAGGCCGATGCCGTGCTCGCCGGAGACCTGTCCGCCAAGCTTGAACGCCTCGGTATACATCAGCTCCATCGCGTCCTCGCACGCCTTGTGCCACTCGGCCTCGCCGAGCTCGTCGCGCAGGATGTAGATGTGGAGGTTGCCGTCGCCGGCGTGACCGAAGTATTTGATGCGGGCGCCGGAGGTCTTGGAGATCTCCATCAGGTCGGAGACCATCTTGTTGATGCTATCGCGCGGTACGACCACGTCGACTTCGTCCATCTCGGTCGTGGAATTCTTGATCGCTTCAAGGAACGCGCCTCTCGGCTTCCAGACGCTCTCATTGCGCTCCTCGGTATCGAGCAGATAGACGTCCTCCGCGCCAAGGGAGAGGCAAAGTTCCGCCGCGCTCTTATACTGACGGTCAAGCTCCTCCCGACTCATGCTGTCAAACTTCAGCAGGAGATACGCGGAATTGCTGGAGCTCGGGAACCGGCAGCCGAGATAATCCTCAGCGTCGCTGATGACCTGCCCCTGCATGAACTCAACGGCGGTAGGCTGCGAGTCCGAACGGACGATGGCGGGGACTGCGTTGATCGCGTCGGAGAGCGAGGGGAACGGAACGAGGAGGCTGATATCGAACTTCGGCTGCATGATGATGCGCAGCACGGCTTTGGTGATGATACCGAGCGTGCCTTCCGATCCGATAAAGAGATCCTTCAGATCGTAACCGGAGCTGTTTTTAACGACCTTGCCGCCGACGTTGATGATATCGCCGTTCGGAAGAACGACTTCAAGCCCGCGGACGTAGTCGCGGGTCACGCCGTACTTGACGGCGCGCATCCCTCCGGCGTTCGTACTGATGTTTCCGCCGATGGTCGCGGTCTTCTCGCCGGGGTCCGGCGGGTAGAAAAAGCCGTTTTCGGTGCAGTAGGCGCCGAGGGTCATCAGAAGGACGCCGGGCTCCACGGTAACGGTCATATTGTCGGGATCAAGCTCGAGGATCTTATCCATCCCCGAAACATCGATCACGATCCCGGCGTTGACGGGAACGGCGGCCCCGACCAGCCCGGTTCCCGCGCCGCGCGGCGTTACGGGGATCTTGTGCTCGTTTGCGTACTTCATCACAGCGGAGACCTCCGCCGCACTCATACATTTGCAGACGACGTCCGGCATGACCTTGGTGGAAGCCAGCTCGTCGTGGGAGTATTCTTCCGCGATGTCGCCGCCGGAAAAGACGCGTTCCGGATCGGTAAGAAGCGCACGGAGCGCGTCAATATCGGTTTGGGTGATTTTGTTATACATTTCAGTTTGCCGCCTTTCCGTTCTTGATCATATCGGTGAGAGCCGGCAGGATCTCATAGAGATCTCCTACCACGGCAATATGCGCGATGTTGAAGATGGGGGCCTCAGGATCGGTATTGACGGCGATGATGTTGTCCGCGCCGTTCATCCCGGCTGCGAACTGGACCGAGCCGGAGATCCCGAGACAGACGATCAGTTTGGGTCTGACCGTTCTGCCGGAAAGTCCGATCTGGCGTTTGCCGTCGATCCAGCCGGCTTCGACCAGCGGTCTGGTACCCGCCAGCTCCGCGCCGATCGAATCGGCAAATTTTTGGATCAGATCCAGATCTTCCTTACGCTTGAGACCGCGGCCGACCGCAACGATGATGTCCGCCTGCTCGATCATCTTGACCTTCGGTTTTTTCTCGACCGCGAGGATCTCGATACCGGATTTCAGTTTATCGGCGGGCAGCTTCTTTTCGGTGAGCTTGCCGTGCGTCTCTTCGGAACGCTTGGCGGCTTCCATGATCTTATACCGGACGGTCGCCATCTGCGGACGGTGGTTGGGCGTGTAGATATTCGCCATGATGTTGCCGCCGAACGCCGGACGGATCTGGGAAAGGTCGCTGTTCGGCTCCATATCCAGCACCGTGCAGTCAGCGGTCAGGCCGGTCTTCATCCTGGCGGCGATACGGGGCGCGAGCTGCCGTCCGACCGTGGTGGCGCCGACGAGGATCGAGCCGGGACGGCGCTCCTTCACGAACGCCTCAAACACCGCCGTATAGGGCTCCACACGGAAGTCCTTCAGCTCCGGCATATCGTATACGATGACCTCGTCCACCGGATAGTGGAGAAGCTCTTTCGCTTCTTCCGTGATCCCGCAGCCGATGAAGAGCGCGTAAACGGGCTGGCTGATCTTATCGGCCAGTTCTTTCGCTTTTCCGATCAGTTCGTAAGTAACGGGGTGGATCTTGCCTTCCACGTGATCCACGTAAACGCAGATTCCCTTCCAGAGGCTCTTGTCGAGGAGGACCTTGTTTTCGTCCTCTACAAATTCCACTTCCCCGTTTTTCGAAGCGCGGACGCAGACCCGGCACATTTTACAGGCGGAATTGATCGTCAGATTTCCGTCCGCTCCCACCTCCATCGCGGAGAAGGGGCATTTTTTCGCAAATTCGTGTTTATCGGCGATCTTATCGTTATGTACGATGAGTTTTCCCATGACTCTGTCCTCCCTTAAATAAACTTCAGCTCTTTGAGCTTATCGTAGAGACGGGCGGTCAGCTCGCCTGAGCTGCCGGTGAGGCGTTCCGCGTCCGCGCGGCCGGCGGGCGGGAAGACCTTCTTGACCTGAGTGGGAGAGCCGGAAAGGCCGTAATGCTTTTCGTCCTGATCTTCAAAATCCTGGAAGGAAAGGATGGTGACCTCCTGCTCCGCCGTGGCTTTGGCGCGTTTATAGGAAGGAAGGCGGGGGGTGTAAATATCCTTGTCCACGCAAATCAGGCAGGGGAATTTGATCTTGGCGGTCTGGATGCTGTCGCCCATATCCATCTTAACGGTGATCGAACCCGCTTCGACGTCGTCGATCTCGAACACGTTGGCGATCGAGGGGAGGTTCAGACGTTCGCTGACCTCCGGCCCGACCTGCGCGGTATCGCCGTCGGTCGTCTGCTTCCCGCAGAAAATGATATCAAAGGTCCCGATCTTTTTGATGCCCTGGGAGATCGTGTAGGCGGTGGCAAGCACGTCCGCGCCCGCAAACTTCCGGTCGGAGAGAACATAACCCTCATCCGCTCCCATCGCGTACGCTTCACGGATCACGCCGGCGGCCTGGTTCGGCCCCATCGTGAGGACCGTGACCTTTCCTCCGAGTTTTTCCCGGACACGGAACGCGGATTCAAGCGCGAATAGATCATAGGGATTCATTTTGGATGCGGCGCCGTCGCGCTTCATCACACCGGTAACAGGGTCAACTTCCACCTTGTTGGATGCAGGCACCTGTTTGATACAGACGAGAATGTTCATAACAAATCGACCTTGCCAAATGGCTTCCTTTCTTTTTGTGTTGCTTCTTCTCCGGTCTACAAAGCCTGTTTTTTGTATACCTTTTTTATTATAATCTTCTCCCTTTTCTTTGTCAATAGCATTCAATTTTATTGTTCTTTTTCTTTGCTTTTTTATCCCGCTTTTGATAAAGCGATAAAGTTTTTGACAAAAATCTTTGCGAGAGCGCTGCAGAAAAATTCCGTCCCGGGCAAGAGAAGGCAAAGATCCGGATAGCTGCGCGCAAAGCGCGCTTTGCGTCCGAAGGGCGCTTGCCGTTCCGCGCGAGCGGATCGTATCTTCGCCGCACTCCGAAATGGTTTTGCTCGTTTCGCTCGTCATAGGGAGATATCGGCCCTGTGTGCCCACGGGCACACATCATCAGCAAAGCGGCATCATTGGCGAAGCCGGCATCATTTGCCCGAAAGGCAAACAACATTAAAAAAAGCACGCGCGAGCGTGCTTTTTTCTGGCTGGGATGGCCGGATTCGGACCGACGAAATGCCAGAGTCAAAGTCTGGTGCCTTACCGCTTGGCTACATCCCACTTTATAAGCTTTGCCGTCCCTCGATCGCGCGGCGGAGCGTCGTCTCGTCCGCGTACTCGAGATCCGCGCCCACGGGGATCCCGTAAGCGAGACGGGAAACGCGCACGCCGGCGCCGGAGAGCTTTTTGGCAAGGTACATCGCCGTTGCCTCGCCCTCCACCGTCGCGTTGGTCGCAACAAGGACCTCGGCGATCCCGCCCTCCCGGATCCGGGAAAGCAAAGAGTCGATACGGAGATCCTCTGCGTTTACCCCGCGCATCGGGGAAAGGAGCCCGCCGAGAACATGATAGGTGCCGGTATACGCGCCCGCTTTTTCGATCGCCATCACCGAGCGGACGTCCTCCACGACGCAGATCACGGAATGATCGCGGTTTTCATTGGCGCATACGTCGCAGATCTCGCCGACGCACATATTGCCGCAGATCCGGCACTCCGAAATGTCGTGCTTCGCTTCCAGAAGCGCGGCGGAAAACCGCTCGGCAAGATCGCCGTCAAGACAGGCGAGCGCAAGTCTCACCGCCGTTTTCTTCCCGATCCCGGGCAAACGGCGGAACTGCTCGACCAGTTTTTCAAGAGGAAGGATCAACTCGCTCATTTCTCTGCCCGTCCTGCCGTTTTTTACATCAAACCGGGGATACCCAGTCCGCCCGTCAGCTTTTCCATCTCCTCGGAGGAAACGGAATCCACCTTTTTGATCGCCTCGTTGACGCCGGCGACCAGGATATCGGACAGAGTTTCGATATCATCGGGATCCACGATCTCCGGGTCGATCCGGATCCCGAGGATCTCGCGTCTGCCGTTGATCCGGACGGAGACCATGCCGCCTCCTGCGGATACCGTATACTCGCGCTCCTCCAGCTCCGCCTGCTTCTGCTGCAGTTCCTCCTGCATCTTCTGCGCCTGGCGGAGCATCCCGTTCATATCGGAGGGGCCGCCTCCCATGCCTTTCGGAAGTCTGACTTTCATTTTTTTACCTCACAACGAAAAGGTTCCGTCGTCCTTGACGGGTTCGTTCTTTTCCGGCGCCACAGAGACCGAAACGGGTTTGTCCGTCCCCGAGCAGACCCGGACAACATCGCAGACCATAGAGAAGGTATCCTCACGCTCCAGCATGATCTTGGCGATCCGGGAGCGCACGAGGATCTCGATCCCCGCGTCCGTCTCCCGGACCTCGCCGCTTGCGACGTAGGATTTTACCGAAAGCGCCATCGCGCCGATCTTTTCCTTCGCCTCGTTCCACCAGAGAACGGGCGCTGCTTTTTCGGGCGGAGGGGGCGCGGGCTCGCTCGCCTTTTTCTCTTCCGCGCGGACGGGAGAGGGCGGAGCGGCGCGCTTTTCGCGCGGCGCTTCCGGCTCTTTGCCCGCCGCGGCAGGCGCCGCGGCCGAAAGACGGAGGAGCTTGTTCTCAAGCTCGGCGACGCGGGCGGCAAGCGCCTCGCTCTCATCGGAGAGAGAGGGCTCGCTCATCCGGACAAGAGTGAGCTCGGCGATATTGCGTTTGTTGCCGGCCCCCTTTTGCATCAAAAGGAGGGCGGAATCAAGGAGCTTTGCGTGATAGAGGATCGCCGAGAGATCAAACGGCTCCGCAGAGGATCGAAGAAGCTCGAACTCCGACTTGGTCATAGTGAGATAGCGCGCAGGGTCGTTTACCGTTTTATATACGAGCATATCGCGATACCACGCGATGATATCCTGCCAGAAGACGACGATGTCCTTGGAGGAGGCCTCCGCCTCCGTCATAATGTCGAAGACCGTCGGGATGTCCCGATCCCGGACCGCCGTAACAAGGCGGGCGACCGTCTCGCTCCCGCAGAGACCGAGCGTTTCGGCGACCAGGGCTTCATTGATCTCGCGGCGCTTGCCGATGCAGATCTCAAGGAGACTGATCGCGTCCCGGGCGCCGCCGTTAGCAAGGCGGGCGAGGACCACGGCGCCGTCGTCAGTCAGGACGGCGTTTTCCGCTCCGGCGATCCGCTTGAGCTGTTCGGCAAGCAGCCGGGCGGGGATCCGGTGGAAATCAAAGCGCTGACAGCGGGAAACGATCGTCGCGGGGATCTGATCCATCTCGGTCGTTGCAAGGATAAAAACGACGTATTCCGGCGGCTCCTCAAGGGTCTTCAAAAGGGCGTTGAACGCCTCGTTGCTGAGCATGTGGACCTCGTCCACGATATAGACCTTGTATTTGAGCGCAGAAGGGGTGTATACCACTTCGTCGCGGATATCGCGGATGTCGTTGACGCCGTTGTTGGAGGCGGCGTCCATCTCGATCACGTCAAGGCTCCGCCCCTCGTCGATCGAGCGGCACGCCTCGCACTTTCCGCACGGTTCTCCGTCCTCCGGCGCGAGACAGTTGAGCGCCTTTGCGAGGATCTTCGCGCAGCTCGTTTTGCCGGTCCCGCGGCTCCCGCAAAAGAGATAGGCGTGACTGTGCCGGTTATTTGCGACCTGATAGCGCAAAATAGAGGTAACGTCGTCCTGCCCGAAAACTTCGGAAAAACGGGACGGCCTCCATTTGCGGTAAAGAGCTTTATACAAGCACGATCACCCTTTCTTTTTGACCGGGCAAAGGTCCAAGGCCATACGCCTCTTTGTCGAAAGCGCCCCACACGCGGAAACAGGGCGGCTCGGCTCCGGACAGGCATCCCCGCGGCACATCCGCGGCACCGCTTAATGCTGCTCGGTTCCCCGCCTGACATGGTTCACGGGCGCGAATTGCGCAGGACCCATCCTTCAACGCTCCGCCGCACTGCGCGGACCGCACGGACCGCTCCCTCGAAAAAGGCATATCCCCCGCTGTAGCGGATTTCGGGTACAGGGATCCGCTGCTTCCCCGGACTGTATGACCTTGGAGCTTTGCCCGATCCTTGATATTATAACAGATCCCGCTGCATATTGCAAGAGCGGAGCGGGATTTTCAACGATTTTTTACGAAGTCGGGCAGGAACGCCGCGTCGATCGTGCTGCTCAGATAAGCGTAAAGATCGGTCAGCCGCACGGGATTCCCGAAGGAGATCCCGATCCCGCTCGCGGCGGCAAGCTCGTCTGTGTATTCCTCCAGATAATACAGGGTGTTCTGGCGGAACCCGTAATTAAAATGAGAAACGGTCGGGATCACGGTAACGTTCTCGATCGCGTAATTCCCTTTCCGGTCCGGGACGATATCAAAGCTGAGAAAACCGCCGAGCGCGTTGATCGGAAGATGCATGATCGCGATAAAATTGCTGAGGGAAAAGGCGCAAAGAGTCCTGTGCCCGTCCGTGCCGGAGATCCAGCGGATCGGCTGCCAGCAATGCGAGTGAGTCCCGAGGATCACGTCCACGCCAAGCTCCGCCATGAATTGCGCGTATTCCTCCTGGAAATCGGTCAGGACCGGCGTGCTTTCGTTCCCCCAGTGCGCGGAAACGAAAACGAGATCCGCCTGCTCCTTCGCGGCGGCGACCTGACGCCGGATCGTGTCCTTATCGAAATACGGGACGACGACCTCACCGGAGGTCAGCCGCAGACCGTTGGTATGCTCGGTATAAGCGAGAAACGCGATGCGGATCCCGTTTTTTTCCACGATACGGGGCGTATTGAAGTCCGCCTCGTTGAGATAAGCGCCGATCAGCGTGACCGGCTGCGTCTCCCAGAACTCCCGGGTGATCCGGATCCCCTCGCCCGTCGCGGAGCCCTGATCGAGCATATGATTGGTCGCGATGTTGATCACGTCAAATCCGATCGCGGAAAGCGTCTTCCCCATCTCAAACGGACCGTTGAAGAGAGGGTATCCCGCCCATTCGTAGTTGCGGCCGCAGAGCAGCGTCTCCTGATTGATGAAAGCGAGATCCGCGCCGGCGATCGTGTCGCGAACGTTTTCATAGGTGAAGAAAAAGTCCATTTCACTCTTCCCCTCCGCCTGCGCCCGCTCCTCGGCCTCCCAGATATTGGGGCGATAGACGAGATTATCTCCGACCGCGACAAAAGAAACAGGCGACTGGTCAAGCAGAGGCGGCTCGGTCTCGGGGATCTCCGTCTCCGGCGGGAGAGTTTCTTTCTCCGTATCGGGCGCAAGCGTCTCGGGACGGGAGGAGGTTTCCCTCCCGGTCGTGACGGCGGGAACGGGAGAGGCGGGACGGTCCCGCAAAAGAAGCGAGACAGCCAGAGCCAGCGCGGCAAACACAAGCACCGCGGCGAGGATCGGCGCGGCAAAGCGAAGAGGGGATCGCCGGCGCGGGATATTCCTGCGGCGCGGGACCTGTCCTCCCGGATCGGGAGCGTTGGAAGAATTCTGATTCATTTTCCTGTCCTTGGTTTTTTTATTTGAGTTCCAGAACCGTGACGCCGCTGTCCCCCTCTCCGAACGCGCCCAGCCGGAAGGATTCGATCCTTTTATCCGACCGGAACCAGCTCCAGAGATAGTTGCGCAGCGCGCCCGTTCCTTTGCCGTGGATGATGCGGACCGAACGGATCCCCGCCATGATCGCATCGTCGATATACTTATCCGTCATGCGCCACGCGTCGTCCGTCGTCTGTCCGCGCAGATCGAGCTCGGGAGAAAATCCGCCGCCCGCGCTGATGCGGTGGGTATTGACGGGAGATTTCTTTTCCTTGTTCTCCTCTTTTTCGAGAAGGCGAAGATTGGAAACGTTGGTCTTGGTGACGACGGCGCCGCATTGGATCCGAACGTCTCCGCGCTTGTCGGGATCCTCCAGAAGGATCCCGCGTTTGCCGATGTTGCGCATTTTGACGTCGTCCCCTTTTTTGAGCGGACGGGGGAGGACGTATCCGTCATCCGTCTCGTCGGCGAGAGCGGAGGCGTCCGCCTCGCCGCGGGCGATCGCTTCCCGGATCTCACGTTTTTTGCGCGCCAGCTCCTCCGCCGTGATCTTCTCCGCGCTCTTTTTGCGGAGCTTTTCGATCTCTTCAAAGACAAATTCCGCCGACGCTCTGGCGCTGTCAAGCGTTTGTCTCGTCTTTTTCCGGGCGTCTTCCGCGTCCTTTTCCGCGGCGGCGAGGAAAGCGGTCAGTTTTTTCTCGTTATCCTCCCGATACCGGCGGAACGCGGCGCGTTCGTCTTCGAGAGCGTTCTTCGCTTTCTCGGCGGCGATCCGGTTCTCCTCCAGTTTTTCGATCACATTTTCAAACCGTTTGCTGTCACCCGAAACGAGCGAGGAGGCGCGGTCGATCACAGCGTCGGCGAGGCCGAGCTTTTTTGCGATCGCAAAGGCGTTGGATTTACCGGGCGTACCCATGATCAGACGGTAGGTGGGGCGCAGCGTTTCAAGATCAAACTCACAGGAGGCGTTGACGACGCCCGGGGTCTCGATCGCATAGGCCTTCAGCTCGGCGTAGTGAGTCGTGGCGGCGGTCAGCGCGCCCTGTTCCCTGACCCGCTCCAGGATCGCCGTGGCCAGCGCGGCGCCCTCGACCGGGTCGGTACCGGCGCCCAGCTCGTCAAAGAGGACCAAAGAGCGCTCTCCCGCCTCCCGCAGGATCGACACGATATTCACCATGTGCGCGGAAAAAGTGGACAGGGACTGCTCGATGCTCTGTTCGTCCCCGATGTCCGCCTGCACGGTATCGAAGACGCCGCAGACCGAGCTATCGTCCGCCGGGATGTGAAGACCCGACTGCGCCATCAGAACAAGCAGTCCGATCGTCTTGAGCGTAACGGTCTTGCCGCCGGTGTTCGGCCCGGTGATGACAAGCGTATCAAAACCGGAGAGATCCACGTCGATCGGGACGACCTTGTCCCGGTCGATCAGCGGATGCCGGGCGCGGACAAGGGTAACGCTGCGGTCTTTGGTCAGCTTCGGCGGTGAGGCGTGCATCTCATAGGAAAGCGATGCGCAGGCAAAAACGAGGGAAAGCTCGGTGATCGTCTGGTAATCCTGTAAAAGGGAGGAGCCGAAAGACGCAACGTCGGCGGACAGCTCGGAAAGGATCCGCTCGATCTCTTTTTGCTCCTTGCTTTGCAGGAGGCGCAGCTCGTTGTTCGCTTCCAGCACCGCCGCCGGCTCCACGAAGACCGTGGCGCCGGACGCGGAGGTATCGTGCACAAGCCCTTTGACCTCTCCGCGGTATTCCGCCTTCACCGGCACAACGTAGCGACCGTTGCGTTCGGTAACGATATTCTCCTGGAGATACTTGGACCCCGCTCCCGATACAAACCGGGAAAGCGCCTCTTTGATGCGGTTGTGCGCCGCCCGGATCTTGCGGCGGATATCCGCAAGCTCCCGGCTCGCCTCGTCCGCGATCAGATCCTCGGAGAGGATCGCCGTCCCGATCTTGTTTTCCAGGAAATGGTTGGGCGCGAGACGGGCAAAAACGTCGTCGAGCGAGGTGGAAAAGGTCTTGTCGGAGATATAGTCCGTCAACTGCCGGGAGGCGGAAAGCACACGCCCGATCTCGATCAGCTCGGATGGGGAGAGCACGGCGGACTTTTGCGCGCGGCCGACGGAATCATAAATGTCCTTTACGCCGCAGAAGGGCGGCGCGCCCTTTACGTCGCAGAGTTTTTTTGCGTCGGTCGTCCGGGTCTGACGGCGGACGACCATCTCGTAATCGTCGGTGGGAAGGAGCGCCAGCGCCGCCTCCGCGCCGCCCGCCGTGGGAGCGCGCTCGGCGAGCATGGCTTTGATCTTGGAAAATTCAAGCACCTCGAGAGTGCGGGAACTGATGTTCATGATGCGGTTACCTCATGGTAAAAATCCAGAGTTTTGAAATTCATATCGAGTTGGAGGAGCAGATACCGCTCGCAGATATCGCAAAGAAGCCGCAGATCCTCCTCCGGCAGGCGGAAAGCGAAAGGATTGTCCGCGCCGGAAAGAATGTGGCGGAGCGCGTCCGCGACCCCGGGCGTCAGAGGGGCGGGAACGGAATACCCTTCCTCCGCTTCGCCGAACCGGGCGGCCTGCTCTCTTTTTTTGACGCAGTCGGAACAGAAAACGACGCCGCCGGCAAGATCGAATACCGCGGGATAGGGCGTGCGCTTCCCGCAGCCGGCGCAGGATCCGAGATCGGGCGCAAAGCCGGCGCCCGATACGGCCAAAAGCTCAAAAACCGCCTTGACCTGAGAAACGGGATACTTATCCGCCGCCAAAAGATGCAGAGAGTTGAGGCAGAGACGTAAAAGCTCCGGGTCCGGCTCCTCCTCCAGCGCGATCACTTCGGCCACTCCCATCATATAGGAAGCGGCGGCAAGACGGGTGAGCTCCGCCCGCACGGAAAAAAAGCTCTCCACGATCGAGCCTTCCTTCAGCCAGCGGCCCTCCCCTTTTTCGCGGAAGGTATAGTCGCCGTAGATGAACTGCTGGGAGACGGGCATATACTTGCTTTTGAGCGAATGGGCTCCCTTCGCGCAGATCGTGAGTTTTCCCCGTTCGGCGGTCAGGACGGTCAAAAGCTTATCGTGATCGCCGATATCGGTGGAACGCAGCACAAGGCCGCGGCAGCTTTCTTCTCCGTTTGCCATTAGTCCTTCCTGTAACCGAAGTTCTGGATCAGCCTCGGGCTGTCCCTCCAGTTTTCCTTTACCTTGACCCAAAGATCGAGGAAGACCTTGCAGCCGAAAAATCCTTCGAGATCCTCGCGCGCGGCGCTGCCGATCTCCTTGAGCATCCGGCCGCCCTTGCCGATGATGATCCCTTTGTGACTGTCCTTTTCACAAAAGATCTCCGCGCGGATCCGCAGCATTTCCCCGTCTTCCCGGAATTCCTCGATCACAACGGCGGTCCCGTGCGGGATCTCCTCGTTCAGCAACCGGAGCATTTTTTCCCGGATGATCTCCGAGGCGATCTGCATCTCCGGCTGATCGGTGATCATATCCTCGGGGAAAAGCCACGGCTGCTCGCGGGTAAAGCGCGAGATCTCCTCCATCAAGGCCGGGATCCCCTCGCCCGTTTTGGCGGACACAGGGACGACGGCGGCAAAATCAAAGCGTCCGGAATACGCAAGGATCGTATCGCCGATCTGCCTTGCCGTGGCCTGATCCGTTTTATTGACGACCAGGATCGCGGGGAGTCCGCGGGAAGAAACGCGGCGTAGGATCCCCTCCTCGATCTCGCCGACCTCGCCTCTCGGCTCCACGACGAGCAGATCGAGATCGGCGTCTCCGATCGCGCCGCGGGCGGTATCGACCATATATTTCCCGAGGCTTGTCCGCGGGTGGTGGATCCCCGGCGTATCAAGAAAAACGTACTGCGTGTCCCCTGCCGTATGGACGCCTGTGATGCGCGTCCGCGTCGTCTGCGGTTTTTTGGAAACGATCGCGATCTTCTCGCCGAGGATGGCGTTGAGGAGACTGGACTTCCCTACGTTCGGGCGTCCGACGATCGAAACGTAAACCGATTTATTCATCTTCTGCTCCTTTGATCTCACTGTCGTTCACCGGATATCCGCAGAGAGCGACGATCGCGCTCTGGCGGGTCCTCATCTCCCGTTCGTCCTCCTCCCCGGTCTCGTGATCGTAGCCGAGGAGATGGAGCATGGAATGGACCACAAGGAAGGCCGTTTCCCGCTCAAAGCCGTGTCCGTACGCCTCGCCCTGCGCGGAGGCGCGTTCCAGATCGAGGACGATGTCCCCGAGCGCGAGGGGCGCTCCTTCTATCTCCGGCTCTCCCTCCGCCATCGGGAAAGAAAGCACGTCGGTCGCCCGGTCGACGCCGCGGTAGCGGGCGTTGAGCCGGCGGATCTCCTCGTCGTCCGTAAAGGTGACAGAGACCTCGCAGGAACGCTGAAAATCCTCAAAGCGCAGCGCCGTCCGGATCGCCTTGCGAACGAGGGCGCGCAGCTCCTTTGTCACCGGGATTTTTTTCTGCGTGTCGGAAAAATAGATCTTGACCGTGTTCTTCATTTTCCAAACTTGCGGGCAAACCGCACCCGCTCTCCGTTCTTCATACTGCTTTCCCGTTTTGCGTTCCGATCCGCCGCCCGCTTCTTTTCATACTTTTCATACGCGACGATGATCTTCTGGACCAGGCGGTGGCGCACGACGTCCCGCTCGGTAAAGCGGTGGACGGCGATATCTTCGATCCCCTCAAGGATCCGGACCGCCTCGGCGAGACCGCTGCGGCCGCCGATGTTGAGATCGGTCTGGGTCAGGTCCCCTGTCACGACCGCCTTGGAATTTGCGCCGAGACGGGTCAAAAACATCTTCATCTGTTCGGGCGTCGTGTTCTGCGCCTCGTCGAGGATGATGAAAGAGTCGTCGAGCGTCCGCCCGCGCATATAGGCGAGAGGCGCGATCTCGATCATATTCTTTTCCCGCTGGCGCTGATAATTCTCGGGGCCGAGCATCTCGTAGAGCGCGTCGTAAAGGGGGCGGAGATACGGGTCGATCTTGTTTTGCAGATCCCCGGGAAGAAACCCGAGCTTTTCTCCCGCCTCCACGGCGGGACGCGTCAGAACGATCCGGTTGATGCGTTTGTCCCGCATCGCCTTGACCGCCATGGCGACGGCAAGGAAGGTTTTGCCCGTGCCGGCGGGACCGATCCCGAACACCACGGTGTTCTTTGCGATCTTATCGACGTATTCCTTCTGTCCCACGGTCTTCGGTTTGATCGGTCTGCCTTTGGTCGTGATGCAGATCGAATCGTCGCTGAAGCCGTCAAGGGCGTTTTTCTCTCCGTCCTTTACCATGTTGATAAAATAGGAAACGGTTTGCTCGCTCAGCGTGTCCCCGTCGGATATATTGCGGGCAAGCAGCTCGATCGTCTCCGCGGCGGCGCTGACGTTTTCCCCGTCCTCTCCGCTTATAACGAGCGCGTCCTGCCCCTCCTCCTCCTCGGAGCGGTTGAGCAGACTGACGGAAAAGGCGTCCTCGATCAGGCGGGCGTTGGAATCAAAGTTGCCGAAGATCGCCGCCGTGATCGTCCCCGAGCTGATGTAGACCGTTTTTTCGACCATAAAAACCTCCCCGCGGATCAGGATCCCGCGGTAAATGTGACGATTTTTGCGATATTCTCCCGGCAGACGGCGTGAAGCGTCGCGGTGCAGGCGTCCTCGCCGTACTCGACGCGCACGCTGCGGGCGATCGTCTCCGCTTCGGGATACGCGCGGAGAAAGGACTGATACGCAAGCTCTTTTGCGCGCGCGGCCGCTTCCTCGCGGGAAAGGCTTTTTTCCGTTTTAATCTTTTCCAGGAGATAGGTTTTTTCCATTACGCCCGGCAAAGAAAGACCGAAAGGAAGCGCGGGAGACTCTTTTTTTTGTATTATATCACATCTTTCCCCGTCAAGTCTACGGTTTAAGGAAATATTTATCATTTTTCCGAAAGCGCCGATCCCGATCGCGGAAAGGACCTTCTTTCCCTCCGTCTCCACCTCGATCCGATAAGGACAGGTCTCGCGGACGGTGTGTTCGGTGCGCGCGATCACCCGTCCCGCGGCGTGAACCAGACGATAGTCTCCGTCCATCTGTTCGATCATCCCGGCAACGATCAGCTCCCCCTCCCGCACCGTATCGCCCGGCCAGAGGAGAACGCTGCCGTGCTGCGTCTCAAAAGAAAGGATCTGCCCGTCGCAGGCCGCCACGATATTTGAGTAACCGCTCTCCGGTTCCGCGGTTTTCCCCTTCGCCTCGCGGATCTCGACAAAGGCGTAGGTCCCGATCACATTCACGCTCATCCATGCGATCCCGTCGCTTTTTTGCATCATCTCGTTGCGGACCCGGTCCGCGTCGATCCCCCGCAAAAAGACTCCTTCCCGCACGCCGCACGCGGAGAGCAGCGAACGTACCTCCTCCTCGCGCAGTTTTTCGCATCCCGATATCTCGATCTTCCACAGGATCGAGGAAAAAAAGGCGAGCATCGCTAAAAAGACGGCAGCTCCGGCCAAGAGACCGACCCGCCTCCCGATCCTCCGCCGGAGACGCGCGCCTCTCCCCGGTCCGGAAACGGAAAGAGGAGAGCAGCCGATCGCGGCAAGACGGTTTGTCAGCCTCTCAAACGAGTCGCGCGAGACGGTAACGGCGATCCTCCCGTCCGCAAGTCTCCGGGTACGGCAGGCGATCCCCGCGCGCATCGCGGCGTTGAGGACCTTTGCCTCCTCCCGCTCTCCGAAAACAAGCTCCGCCTTATCACTCCGGAAGATCCCTCCCGCCGCCCGAACGGCGCTCTCAATCCAAGCTTTCATCTTCTCCTCCGATCCCGATGGAGCGCACGGCGCCGACGATCTCTACCGTCCGGTCGCAAAAAACCGTACAGGACATCCTGAATCCCTCGATCTCAATCCGCTCGCCGGCGTCGGTCAACAGACAGACGCGCTCCCCGTCTGAAAGCAGTACCCGCTTTATCCCGGAGATCAGAAGCGAGCGCCTGCTCCTCATTTCAAGGAAAAACGGAGAAAACTCCCGGCGTTTCACTTTTTCCAATCTGTGTTTCATCGGTGATACGGTCACGCTCCTCCCGCATATCATTTGTTGTTTCCTCACAATATACGAAAAACAGGGGAGAAATTATGAATCGAAAAAAACGCTTCACCGCCGCCGTTTTCGCTCTCTTTCTCCTCTTCCTGCTCTTCTCCCGTGGGACCGCGGCCGCGGCAAATAAAGCGCTCTCCCTCGTCCTCGCCCGGGTCCTTCCCTCCCTTCTTCCTTTTATGGTCCTTTCCGGGATCCTCCTCCGCCTGGACCGCGCGGGAGAACGGAACGGAAAAGGATCGCGCCGGGCGGTTTTTTTCGGTTTTCTCTGCGGCGTGCCGGTCGGCGCCTCGCTCCTCGCCGATCTGGAAGACGGGGAGAAAGAACGCGTCCTTCCCCTCGCCTCCCTCCTCAGTCCTTCCTTTTGCGTTTCCTTCCTCGGCGACGCGTACGGTTCCCCGCTTGTCGGAGCGTTGCTTTTCCTCTCCTCGCTCCTTGCCGCCCTCCTTGCGCACCGGCTGCTGCACAAAAAGCGTACGGCCCGGAAATCGTCCCCGAAAAAAGAAAACGCGGGGCCACTGTCCCTCCCCGCGCTTCTCACAGGCGCCGTCGGATCGGCCGCTTCCTCCGCCGGGACCGTCGCCGTCTGCGTTGTTTTTTTCTCCTGCCTTTCGTCAGCTCTCGGCGCTCTCGCGGAGCGCGTCGGCGCTCCCGCCCGGATCCTGCCGCTCTTGAGCGGACTACTTGAAGTAAGCTCCGGATGTGCCTCCGCCCTTGCTCTCCCGCGCCCTGTTTCTTTGCCGCTCTGCGCCTTTTTCGTCGGGTTCGGGGGGCTGTCCGCCGCCTTCCAATCCCTCTCGGCTGCAAAAACCGACAAACTTCTCCCCTATCTTCTCGAAAAACTCCTCACCGGGGCTCTCTCCCTCCTCTTCTTCCTTTTTTTCTCTCTTTTTCAATAAGCTCTTGCTATTTGGAAAAAGAAATGCTAAAATAAGGGTAACTTGTCCGGTAAGGAGTCATTATGTCGAAAGATCTTGAGGAGCGCGCCTGCGCATACTGTGAAAACTCGGTGGAAACGCTGTGCGACGGCGATTTTCTCTGTCACAAGCACGGATTGGTGGCCGCAAACGGAAAATGCCGCAAGTTCGTCTACGATCCGCAAAAAAGGAAGGTGCGTCCGCGGCGTCCCATGCCAACGGGAAAAACCTGAAAAAAGCGGGGGAAACAGTTTGTTTCCCCCGCTTTTTTCATTTTTTCTGCGACCGTTTTTTGACGATATACTCGTAAAGCAGCATCCCCCCCACGCTGACGGCAAAGGTAACGAGAAAGACCAAAACAGCCGTACCGTAATTTTTGGTTCCGATCGCCGCCCCTCCTACAACGGACGTGACGACCGAGGGGATCCTGCCGAGCACCGAGATCAAAGCCCAGGCGGAAAACTTCATATCCGTCAGTCCGGCGAAGTAGGAGAGCAGGTCCTTGGGCGTTCCCGGAAGCATGAAAATAAAGAGAAAGATCACGTCCCGTTTGGGAGAACTCTTCAGGAATTTCAGCTTTTCCAGCTTTCCTTCGTCAAAAAACAGTGAGACGAATTTGACTCCCATCTTCCGAACGAGCCAAAAAACCAAGAAACTCCCCAGGGCAGCCGCCGCAAGGCAGAGAAAGGTCCCTTCCCAGACGCCGAAAGCGTATCCGCCCGCAATCTCAAAAGGTTCTCCCGGGATGATCGCAACGATCACCTGGAGCAGGACCATACCGAAATAGGCGAGCCTTCCGCCGATCCCGTGCCCGTCCACCCATTCCCGGAACTTCTCCGGCTCGGATGCGAAACGGATCATCGGCTTGCCGATGTAAAAGAAAATAAAAAGCGAAAGTATCACAAAGATCCCGAAAAAGATCCCGTAAAGGATCTTTTTCTGTTGATCTGTCCATTCCTTTTTCACCGTCGTTTCCCGTCACTCAAAGCTCAATGATCTTATTGATGTTTTCTTCATTCCCGATCAGGATCAGCTTTTCCCCCGCGTAAAGAGGAACGGTGGGATCGGGAGAATAATCTTCTTCTCCGTTTGCGCCCGTCACCGCCACCACGGTCACGCCGTATTTCTGGCGCAGGCGGAGCTCGACGATGTTCTTCCCTTCCCATCGCTCGGGGATGGCGAGCTCCACGATCCGCCCGGTACGGGAAAGCTCGATATAGCGGCTGATTTGAGAGTGGGAAAGACGATACGCGAGGTTTTCCGCCAGATCTTTTTCCGGGAAGATCACGGCGTCGGCGCCGAGTTTTTTCAGGACCAGGGTGTGGTTATCGCTGCCCGCGCGGGCAATGACCGTTTTGATCTTGAATTTGTCCTTGAGCAAAACGGTGATGAGCGCGCTGTCGTCGATCGCCGACGCGATCGAAATGACCGCAACGTCGCAGAGCTGGACGCCGGCCGCCCGCAGGACCTCTTCGTCCGTCGGGTCCCCGCAGATCCCGCAGGTCACGATGTCCGCCACCTCGTCGATCGCACTTTTGACCCGGTCGATGACGACGACGTCCTTCCCCTCCGCCACCAGACGGCGCGTCAGGGTCAGACCGAATTTACCGAGTCCGATGATCAAAAAACTGTTGTTCATAGTTCCTCCGTTACATCAAGATCTCCGTTTCGGCGTAAACGATCCCGTTATCCTTTTGGGAAAGCTTGGTCGAAAGCGAGCAGGAGATCGTCAGGATCCCGATCCTGCCGAAGATCATCATAATCATCAGTATCAAATGGGAAAAGAGCGTAAGAGATGGGGTGATCCCGAGGGAAAGTCCCACGGTGGAAGCGGCGCTCGTCCCCTCAAAGAGCGCGCGGGAAAAGGATCCCGCGGCAGGATCCGCGGAAAGAAGAAGAGATCCGGCAAAAATCGTCGCGACGTGCAGAAACACGAGCGTGAAGGCGCGCAGCACGTTCTCGTTCCGGATGGTATGGCGGAAGAGCGAAGTGCGCTTTTTCCCGCGGAGGGTGGACGCGATCGAGAGAAGAACGACGGCGACCGTTCCCATCTTGGCGCCGCCCGCCGTGGAACCGGCGGCTCCTCCGACAAACATCCAGAGGATCGAGAGGATCAGCGAAGGATGGCGGAGCGCCTCAAACGGGACCCCGGCAAATCCGGCGGTACGCGGCGTTACGGAGAGAAAGAGCGAAGCGATCAGCTTGCCGGAAAAATCGAGAGAGCCGAGGCTCTCCGGATTGTTCCATTCGCAGGCGGCGAAGAAGACCGCCCCGCCCGCGACCATAACAGCGGAAACGATCAGGATCATTTTGGTATAACTCCCGATCCGTTTCCCTTTCAGCCTGGCGAAGAGATCCCGCCAGACGAGAAACCCGATCCCGCCTGCCAGAATGAGAAAGACGATCACAAGCGAAACGAGCGGATCCGACCGGTAAGCAAACAGACTGGAAAAGGCGCCGTGCCGGTCCCCGAGGACGTCAAAGCCCGCGTTGCAGAACGCGGAGACCGAGAGGAACACGCTGCGGTAGATGCCGCTTTTTACGCCGTATTCCGGGATAAAGCGGATCGAAAGGAGCAGCGCGCCGAAAAGTTCGAGGGAAAAGGTACCTCCCGCGATCCACTTCAGCATTTCCCCGGACTCGCCGGAGCGGGAAAAACCGTAGGACTGCGCCGCGATCACACTTTCATACGGAGAGATCCCGCGCTTGAGAAACCCGGCAAGCATCACGGCGAGACTCATAAATCCGAGCCCGCCGATCTGGATCATAACAAGGATCACGATCTGACCGAAGGCGCTCCAGTAGGTCGCGGTATCCTCGATGACAAGCCCCGTTACGCAAGTGGCGCTCACCGCGGTAAAATAAGCCGTTTCCGGTGAGGTGAAACTCCCCGCGCGGGAGGAGACCGGGAGACAGAGCAAACTGCCGCCGATCAGCATGACCAGAAGAAAACCGAGGGTGATCAGCTTGGCGGGGCTGATATGTTTTTTGTAATTCAAGGTATCTCCTGTAAAAGAAAAGGGGGAAAAGACCTCTTTTCCCCCTTGTCATTATTTGACGATAAACGGCTCCAGTTCCTTGAACAGGTCGTCACAGTCGTCGCTGTGCGCGGTCAACTTGACCGGTTTGAGCAGATCAAGGCTGAAAAGGCCCATGATCGACTTTCCGTCCACTACGTACCGACCGGAGGAAAGATCCACGTCGACGTCGTGCCGCGTAACGATGTCCACGAAATCGCGCACGTTCTCGATCGTATTCAGTTTGATTTCAACAGTTTTCAAAGATTACCTCATTTCGATGCGTTGACGTTCTCGTAAGAAAAGACGATCACGTCGTTTTCATTGACTCTGGTGCTGCCCGCGCGGCCGGAAACTTCCTTGCCGTTGAGGGTCCACGCCCAGAACATCCCGTCGTCGGTCTGACCGAGATCGTTGATGGATTCCACGCTGAGCGCGTCGCTGCTGATCGTATACTTGACGTCATAAGCGCCGCAGGCCTGAGAGAGCGCGTCGACAACGGTCGGCCAGGTGGTACGGTCGCGGAGAGTGATCGTCTTTTCGTCAAGGATCGTGTCTGTCGCGGTCTTGACCGTCACCTTGACCGTGATGGTGTCCGGGACCTGTTCGCCCGTTTCTTCGGGAGTGTTGTTCCCTCCGCAGGCAAAAAGGCAGAGAGCAAGCATCGCACAAAGCAAAACGGCAACTGTTTTTTTCAGAAATTTCATTTTATCTCCTCCTTTGAGATAGCATTTTCAATTTCGTGCGGAATCATTATAGCGTATTCCGGTAAAAAAGTCAAGAGAAATCAGACAATCGCTTCCCGCTCCCGGCGCCGATGATCGTCCACAGGGAGCATCGCCGTCTCGGTCGTGAGGGGAGACGGTTTTTCGGCGTAAACGCCGTGATACGAGGAAAGCTTGCGCGAATCATACTTGCTGTAATCGAAGTGTTCGGTGCAGAAACGGTTGTACTGCGTCGCTCCCCAATAGCCGGATACGCCGCAATAGACCCCTGCCGGGATCAAGCCCTGGAAATAGGGCTCATAGGCGTAGGCGGCGGGGCGGACGCCCGCGGGAAGGTCGCGGTAAACGAACTCCGCGTCGGAGACCGCGATCTGCATCGGGAAAACGCGTTCCTCTTTCAGCGTGATCAGGCCGACCCTTGTGATATTGTCGCGGGGGCAGCCGGGGTGCGCGATCCCGCCGGTCACGGAGTCGTACTCCACGATCACGTGGCAGTCGCAGTATTCGGTCGGTTCCGTTCCGAGGACAAAATAACCGGATTCCGAACGATCGCCTCTCGGATCAAGACGGCAGGCCTCTGTCATCAGCTTGCCGGAGTCCTTGCAATAGGTCGCTTCGACGATATTGGCGGGCTCCTCCCAGGTGCGGATCGGCTCGCCGCCCGCGGCAGCCGCGTTCAGGATGTCTTTGTGGACCTCGGTCATCACGATATCCCACATCCGGTTGGCGGGGCTGAACCAGAGCTCGTTCGTCATCGTCTTCGGCGTTGCGTAACCGTACCAGACGCCGCCGACGTAATAGGGCGTATAGGCCATGAACCAGCGGTCATAGTCGGACTGGGAGGTACCGGTCTTGCCCGCCACGTCGATCGACTGATCGAGCGAGATCTTGGTCGCGGTGCCCCAATCCACCACGTTCTCCAGGATGCGCGTGATGATATAGGCGGTCTGCTCGCTGAAGACCTCGCGCGCCTCGTAATCGTTATTGAGGACGGTATTGCCGTTTGCATCCGTCACGAGCAGATAGGAACGGCATTTGTTGACCACGCCCTTGTTCGGGAAAACGCAGTAGGACGCCGTCATCTCCCGGACGGTCGCGCCGTGGGAGAGCTGCCCGAGCCCGAGAGCGGCGAGACCTTTGTCGTTATAGGTGGAACCGTCGCTGTAATGGCCGTTTTCCACAAGAGTGGAGATCTTGAACTTGTCCTTGAGATACGAGAAAGACGTATCGAGCCCAAGCGCGGTCAGCGTTTTGAGAGAGCCGGTGTTTTTGGAGGTCGCGAGGCTGTATTTGATGTTGATCAGTCCCTCGTAGACGAGCGGGAGGTTATCCGGCCAGGCGTCGTTGTTGTTGCGGCCGAAATTGATCGGCGTATCGTCCTCCACGGTCGCCCAGGTGATCACGCCCTCCTGCATGGCGGGCCCGTAGACAGCCAGCGGCTTGATCGAGGAGCCGGGAGGGCGCTTGGTCTGCGTGGCGTAGTTGAGGATGCGGTTTTCCGTTTTGGCGCCCCGCGCGCCGACAACGCCGAGCAGATCTCCCGTCCGGGGATCGCAGACGCACATCGCGCTCTCGGCGGCGACGCCGCTGGTATTGGCGGGAAAATACTCGTCGTGCGTGAAGGCCTCTTCCATGATGCCCTGGATGCGTGGATCCATCAGCGTATAGATCTGCAGGCCGCCGTTCCAGATGAGGGAGCTCGCGGCGGTGCGGGTCATATTCTTCTGCTCCACCAGATCGTTGATCACGTCGGAGATCACGGTGTCGGTATACCAGGAATTGGTCGAAATCGTATCGGAAGCGGGATTCTGGAAATTCAGAACGAGCTTTTCCTCGACGATCTGGATATCCTTGATCTTCTCGTTTTCTCCCACGGTCACGATGATGTCGGTATACGCGTCTTCGTACTCCTCCTCCGTGATGCAGCCGAACTCCAGCATGAAATCAAGGATCAGATTGCGGCGATAAGCGTTGTTCTCTGGGTTCTGTACCGGATCGTAACGGGTCGGCGCGTTGGTGATCGACGCGATGCAGACGCACTCGATCAAGCTGAGCTCGCTTACGTCCTTGTTGAAATAAGTGTTAGCCGCCGCCTGTACCCCCTCGCAGCGCTGGGAAAGCGGAACGATATTGAGATACATCTCAAGGATCTCGTCCTTGGTCTTGATCTTTTCCAGATTCAGCGCCATCAGCATCTCCTGCACCTTGCGCTGGATCGTTACGTCGTCATAATGCGTGGTGTTTTTGATCAGCTGCTGGGTGATCGTGGAGCCGCCGCCGGCGGAGCTGTCAAACCCGAGGAAAAAGTTGAGCACGGCCTTGGAGGACCGGATCCAGTCGACGCCCTTATGGTCGTTGAAGCGTTTGTCCTCGATCGAAACGAAAGCCTGCTGCAGATGCTTCGGGATCGAGGAAAGCGGCGCCCAAAGGCTGTTTTTCTCACCGATCAGGCGCTGATCCTCGATCTCCACGGGATCGCCTATGCGGTTGGTACGGTCGGAAAAATCGTAATAGTAAAGCTTGGTAGTATGCGAGGTCCCGCCGGTCACGAAGATCGACTCGTCCACGGTCGAATCCACGTGGTTGCGGATATAAATGGCAAAAGCCGTCCCCGCGATGATCCCCGTAAGGATCCCGATCAAAAGAACGGTGAGAACGATATTGACCAAAACGGTAAGAATCCGCAAAAAGACCCGCCGGACGATATCGGCTGCTTTGATCAGCTCTTCGCCCCAATCGGTCTTGTTTTTTACCGTTTTTTTGTAACGAGAAGATTTGAGATCCACTTCGGCCGATCCTTTCCCAAAAGATTACTTCTATTCTAACCCATTATTTTGAATAAATTATGAACTTCCGCAAATAATAATGAAAAAATCATCGGAAGGACAAAAATGATGAAAACGATCCTGAAAAAACTGATACGCCGCCCCGTGAGGCTCGCCGCCGCCTTTTGCGTGATCTGCTGCGCGGCGGCGGCATCTCTCTCCGTTTCGTCCTATTCCCGTTTCCCTTCCGGCGCGCCGGAGCAAAGCGGATCCGCCGCGGCGGAAAACGCGTCGCCGACCGCGGCCTCGCTGAAAGCGGACGCGCTGTATCTGATCAAGGAATACGAGGGAAAGGTATGCGTGTTCCGCTGTCCGGAGGAATCGGAAGAAGAGCGGCTCGACGTTTACGTCTATTCCCTTCCGGACAACGACCGGGCGTATCTGAAAAAGGGGATCTATCTGTATTCCGGGGAGGCGCTGCATTCCCTGATCGAGGATTACTCTGACTGATAGATGACAACGACGTTGTCCCGTCCGAGCAGCTCGGTCAACTCGCGCAGGAGAACGGGCGAGACGTCCGCGCCGTAGTTCTGCACGGCGTGATAGCGCTTTTCGAGGGAGTCGTAAAAGAGAACGCGCGTTTCGCCGCAGAAGATCTCCACAAGGTTTTCCGCTTTTTTCGCGGCGAGGGAATCCATACCGGGGACGCGGAGACAAAGCTTTTCCGGGAGTTTCTCTTTTTGTTCCGCCGGGACGGGAGAAAACGGCTTTTCCGGGGCGCGGGGAGGGGGCGGAGACTGCGTCTGCGCGATCGTAACGGGCTTCTGCGCGCGCGCCATCACGGCGCGGTACATCATAGCGGCCGCCCCGCCGAAGGAAGGGGGGACGGCGGAAGGCGCGCCCGGAGCGGGAGACGGCGCCGCCGTTTTCTGCGCGTTGCGGGTCAGGGGCGTAACGGTATCTACAAGCAGCTTCGGCTGCTCGTTTTCCTTCTCGCTGATCTCTCCGGTAAGAAGGAGAGCGTTATCCGGCCGGATCAGGGATCTGCAGCGTTCATACAGTTTGGGGAAGATCATCGCCTCGATCTCGGCATAGCGATCCTCAAGCTGCAAAAACGCCATCGTATCGCCTTTTCTCGTGATCTTCTCCGTCACCTTCCCGACGATCCCCATAACGGAAACCGTCCGCTTTTCGTTCTCCTTTTCTCCCTCGGCGTTCAGGATCTCCGAGATCTCGACGTGAGGGGTATTCTTTTCCGCCTCGGTGTATTCATCCATGATATGCCCGGAAAAATACATTCCCGAGCTCTCTTTTTCCATCGCAAGCTTTTCCCTCGGCGAATACTCGGGGATCTCGGGATACCGGAACTTCTCGGTGTTCAGCTCCTCGTAGGAACTGAACAGATCGAGCTGCCCCGTCATGCTCCGGCGGCTTTTATCGCTTTTGAGATCGAGGAGCCGCTCGTAGGAGGCGATCAGGCGGGAGCGGTAGATCCCGAGCGAGTCAAAAGCGCCGCACTTGATCAGCATCTCAAGCTGCTTTTTGTTGAGACCGATGCCCGCGGCGATCATCCGGTCGAGAAAATCCTCAAAATCGGCGAAACGCTTTTTCTTCCTCTCCGACACGATCGCCTGGACAAGCGACGCGCCGATCCCCTTGACGGCAAGCAGACCGAAACGGATCCCCTTCCCGCTCACCGTGAACCCGACGCCGCTCTCGTTGATATCGGGAGCGAGGACCGGGATCCCGTATTTTCCGCATTCGGCGATATAGGCGGCGGTAGAGGAAAAGTCTCCGAGAACGGAGGAAAGGAGCGCCGCCATATAATAGCGCGTATAGTGCGCCTTCAGATACGCCGTGCGGTAGGCGGTGATCCCGTAACAGACGGCGTGGCTTTTGTTGAACGCGTACTTCGCAAAATTCGCCATATCCGCATAAATATCCTCCGCGGCTGCCCGGTCGACGCCGTTTTCGACCGCGCGCTCGACAAATTTGCGTCCCTCCGCCTCCATCACGTCCGTCTTTTTTTTCGACATGGCGCGCCGGACGATATCCGCCTGCCCGTAGCTGTACCCCGCCAGCTTGCGGAAGATCTGCATCACCTGCTCCTGGTAGACGATACATCCGTGCGTGGAGCCGAGGATCTCCCCAAGCGCGGGGTGGCGGTAGGTCACTTTTTCCGGATGGTGGCGGCACTCGATATACCGCGGGATCGACTCCATCGGTCCGGGGCGGTACAGCGCGATCGCCGCGATCACGTCGTCGAGCGTCTCCGGGGCGAGGCGGGTGAGGACCTGCTTCATCCCCGCGGACTCCAGCTGGAAAATACCGGAGGTACGTCCTTCCGCGATCAGCCGCAGCGCTTTTTTATCGTTTTGCGGCACAAGGGAAACGTCAAAATCCGGCTCGTCCTCGCGGATCATATCCTCCGCCGAACGAATGATCGTCAGATAGCGGAGCCCGAGAAAATCGATCTTTACGAGACCGAGCGCTTCAACGTTGTCTTTTTCGTATTGCGTGACGATCGTATCTCCGTTTTTGGCGACCGGGAGATAATCGGTGACCGGACGGTCGGTGATCACAACGCCGGCGGCGTGGGTCGACGCGTGCCGCGGCATCCCCTCGAGCGAGGCGGCGATATCCACCATCTGTTTGACGGTAGCGGAAGAACGGTAAAGATCCGCAAAATCCTTTGCCTGCAGCACGTCGTCAAAAGAGACGTTCATCATCCGAGGGATGGCCTTGGCCACCTCGTCCACCTCGGCGTAGGAAACGCCGAGCGCGCGGCCGACGTCCCGGATCGCCGCCCGCGCGGCGAGCGTATCGAAAGCGATGATCTGAGAGACGTGATCCTCGCCGTATTTTTCATTGACGTAGCGCAGCACTTCCTCGCGCCGGATCTGGCAGATATCGATGTCGAAATCCGGCATCGAAACCCGCTCCGGATTGAGGAACCGCTCAAAAAGGAGACCGTAGACCAGAGAGTCGACCTCAGTGATCCCGATCAGATAGGAAACGAGACTTCCCGCGCCAGACCCTCTTCCCGGTCCCACGGGGATCCCCTGTTCCTTTGCCCAGACCACAAAATCCCGCACGATCAGGAAATACTCGCAAAACCCCATCTTTTCAATGATGGAGAGTTCGTGCTCGATCCGCTCGGCATACGCCTCGCGCGGATGGAGAGACAGATCGATCGAGCCGTCCGCCACCCGCCGCTCAAGACCTCTTTCCGCAAACCGGCGGAGCATCCCGGCTGGCGTTTCACTGCCGGTATCGAAGGTGGGAAGCTTCAGTTTCCCGAATTCAAAGCGGTAGGAACAGGCGTCCGCGATCCGTCGGGTATTTTCGATCGCCTCGGGATGGGACGGAAAAAGAGACGCCATATCCTCCCCGCTCTTGAGCCAGAACTCGTCTGTCTCAAAGCCAAGCGGGCTTCCCTCGGCGACGAGACTGTTCGTCTGAATACAGGTGAGGACCTTTTGCGTGTATGCGTCTTCCTTTTTCAAATAATGAACGTCGTTGGTGCATACGACGGGGATCCCCGTCTTTTCCGAGATCGCAAAGATCCCCTGATTCACAACGGTTTGCTCGCGGATCCCGTGATCCTGGACCTCAAGATAAAAGTTTCCCTCCCCGAATAAACGGCGGAGATAGAGGGCGTATCGCTCCGCCTCCGCAAAATTTCCCGCCGCGATCTGCCGGGGGATATATCCGGCGAGACAGGCGGAAAGCGCGATCAGGCCTCCCGCGTGCCGTTCGAGCATTCCGTTGTCGGTGCGGGGCTTGACGTAAAAGCCGCTCACGTAGGCGTCGGAAACGATCTTGCAAAGATTGCGGTATCCCTCTTCGTTTTTGGCAAGGAGGATCAGATGGTTGCCGGAAGAATCCTTCTTCCCTTCCTTTTTGAGACGGGAATCGGGCGCCACGTAGACCTCCGACCCGATGATCGCTTTGATCCCTTCTTTTTCACAGGCGCGGAAAAAATCCACCGCGCCGAAAAGAGAGCCGTGATCGGTGATCGCGACCGTGTCCTGACCCGCTTCCCGGACCGCCTTCGGGATATCTTTGATCCGGCAGGCGCCGTCAAGCAGGCTGTATTCGCTGTGCAGATGGAGATGAACGAAGTCCCGCATGGGCGCCTCCTTTCTCAAACGTTATGATTTTCTCCGGTCCCGTCTGTCTCGCGGGCAAACGCCATGATCTTTTCCAGCCGGTGATACATCCCGGATTTTGAGACGGGAGGGCTGAACAGCAGCCCCAGCCTCTCAAGAGAGAGCGAGGGGTTCTCGAGACGCGCCTTCGCCGTTTCCTGCAGCTCCGGCGGAAGGCGGGAAAGCTTCCCCTCTTCGGCTAAGCGGCGGATCGTTTTGGTCTGGCTTTGCGCCGTGTCGACCGTCTTGCGGATGTTGCTTGTGATAAAATTCGACGCACGGTTGGCGTCGTTGCGGGCGTCCTTTTCGATCCCCGCGTTCAGATATTCAAAATAACACTGCTTTGCGCCGAGGATCGCCAGGACGTCTTCGATCGCCTGACGTTTTTTCAGATAGAGGAAATGCCGATCGCGGCGTTTTCCGGCGAAAAAACCGATCCCGACGGACGCCGCCGCCGTTTTTGCGGCGAGGCAGCGCTCAAACTCCGGCGTCGCGATCTGAAAATAATTGCTCTCGGTCGGCGCGTTGATCCCTCCGCCGGAAAGGAACATACCGCGAACGGCCGAGGCGGCGCATTCCGGACAGCGAAAAAAGGAAGAAAGACTCTCGGGATCAGCGAGGAACCGGGCCGCCGCGCGGGAAGAAAAGGTAAGCAAAACAGAGTTGCCCGCCCGTTTTCTCTCCTCCGGCTCGCGGGTGAACTGCTCGCGGATCCGTTTTTTGGCCAGAGGCGCGACCTCCTCGCGCAGGGAAAGAGAGACCGTTTCTCCGTCTCCCGACGCGCCGGAAAGCAACATCCCGAAGGTCTCGGCGCGGCGGCAGCACTGTTTTTTCACCTCGACCTCGCACAGCTCCCGCTTCAGGCGGACGGAAAAAAGCTCTCCCGCGTATTTATCCAAGGAACTCCACCTCTCTGTGTAACTCGACGCCGTACCGTTTTTTTGAGCGTCAGACGGACGATCTCGGAGAGCTCGTAGATGTCGTGCGCGCTCGCCTTGCCCCGGTTGATCAGGAACCCGGCGTGCTTGACGCTGATCTGGGCATCCCCGACGGAAAACCCCTTCAAGCCCGCCTCGTCG
>CACYYS010000008.1 GCA_902778725.1 uncultured Ruminococcus sp. | reverse complement strand
AGACGAGGAAGCCGAGTCTCGGCCGCCCGAACTCGCAAAAGGCGTCCGCCGTCTTCCAGTCCGGCTGCGCGAGCACGCAAACGGAGAAGCCGTGCGCGTCGAGCCAGCGCGTGATCACCGCGCAGCCGAAGGAGGGGTGATCGACGTAGGCGTCTCCGCACACATAAACGAAGTCAGGCACGGAGAGACCCCGTGCCTTTGCTTCTTCTTTGGTTGCGGGAAGGAAATCCGCGGTCATAGCTCCTCCGATCAGCGCTCGACCTCTTCCATGACGTAGGCTTCGAGCACGTCGCCTTCCTTGATATCGTTGAATTTTTCCAGTCCGATACCGCATTCGTAGCCCTGCTGTACCTCGCGCGCGTCGTCCTTGAAACGCTTGAGAGAGGCGATCTTGTCTTCAAAGATCACCACGCCGTCGCGCACCACGCGGATCATGGAGGTGCGGGTGACCTTGCCGTCCTGCACGTAGGAGCCGGCGATCGTGCCGATGCTGGAGACGTGGATGGTCTTGCGGACCTCCGCGTGACCGAGCAGGACCTCCTGATACTTCGGCGCGAGCATCCCCTTCATCGCGTGCTCCACGTCCTCGATGCATTCGTAGATGATGCGGTAGGTGCGGATCTCGACGCTTTCGCGTTCCGCGGCGTCGAGCGCGGTCTTGTCGGGCCGGACGTTGAAGCCGATGATGATGGCGCCGGACGCGGCGGCAAAATTGACGTCGCCTTCGGTGATCCCGCCGACGGCGTTGTGGATCACGTTGACCTTGACCTCTTCGTTGGAGAGCTTTTCAAGGGAGGACTTGACCGCCTCGGCGGATCCGCCCACGTCAGCCTTGACGATGATGTTGAGGTTCTTGACGCCCTCGGAGATCCGGTCAAAGAGCTGATCGAGCGAGACGCGTGCGTTCGCCTTGAAGGATTCCTCCTTCGCGGAATTGCGGCGCTTCTCGGCAAGCTCGCGCGCCATCTTTTCATCCTCAACGGCGTTGAATTCATCGCCGGAGGCAGGCACTTCGGAGAGACCGATGATCTCGACGGGGACGGACGGCCCCGCTTCTTTTACCAGCGTGCCGGTATGGTCGCTCATAGCGCGCACACGGCCGACCGCGGTCCCCGCGATCACGATATCGCCGTTATGGAGCGTGCCGTTCTGGACGAGGACGGTGGCGACAGGACCTCTGCCCTTGTCGAGCTTTGCCTCGATCACGATGCCCTTCGCGCGCCGGTTGGGGTTGGCTTTGTACTCCTTGACGTCCGCGACGAGCAGGACGCTCTCAAGGAGCTGATCGATGCCCTGATGCGTCAGAGCGGAGACGGGGACGCAGATCACGTCGCCGCCCCATTCCTCGGGCAGCAGGTTGTATTTGGTCAGCTCCTGCTTGACGGCGTCGGGATTGGCGCCGTGCTTATCCATTTTATTGATCGCCACGATGATCTCAACGCCCGCCGCTTTCGCGTGGTTGATCGCTTCAACGGTCTGGGGCATCACGCCGTCGTCGGCGGCGACGACGAGGATGGCGATATCGGTCGCCTTTGCGCCTCTTGCGCGCATCGCGGTGAAGGCCTCGTGACCGGGCGTATCGAGGAAGGTGATCGGGCGGCCGTTGATGTCCACGCGGTAGGCGCCGATCGCCTGAGTGATACCGCCGGCCTCGCCCGCCGTGACGTGCGTATTGCGGATCGCGTCAAGCAGGGAGGTCTTGCCGTGGTCGACGTGACCCATCACGCAGACGACGGGAGCGCGCTCCACCAGGCTGTCCGGCGCGTCCTCCGTCTCGGAGAACAGCCGGTCCTCGATCGTAACGACAACTTCCTTTTTCACCTTGGCGCCGAACTCCTCGGAGACGAGCGCCGCCGTCTCAAAGTCGATCTCCTCGTTGATCGTGCACATAAAGCCCATCGTCATCAGCTTTTTGATGACGTTGGCGGCCGTTTGCTTGAGGCGGGAGGCAAGCTCGCTCACCATGATCGTATCCCCGATCGTAACGGTCAGCGTCTGCTTGCGGCGCATTTTTTCGGCTTGTTCCTTGCGCATCTTCTCCATCGCCATCCGCTCTTTTTCGCGGCTGCGGGAGTAGGCGCTGCGGTTATCCTGCTTTTTCAGCTTCTGGCGCTCGGGCGAGAGCTGGTTGTGGGCGTTCTCGCTGACGAAATTGCCGAAGCGCTCGTCGTAGCGGGAGAGATCGACGTGCGGCGTGCCGCCTCTCGTATCGACCACCCTGGTCTTCTGTTTGACTTCGGTCTGCTCGCGGGGGAGAGACGGGTTGACCGGACGGGCGGGCTGGTTCTGCGACGGGGCGGCCGGTCTCTGCGGGCGCTGGGATTTCTGCTGCTTTTGCTGCTGCGGCGCGCTCTGACTCTGGGTGCGCCGCTGCTCGAAGCGCTTGGCGGCGGAGAGATTCTCCGGGCGGTTCTTTTCCTTTTCGGCGAGGCGGGCGGCTTTGCGCTCCTCCTCTTCCTTCGCCTTCTTCGCGGCAAGCTCCGCGGCCTTTTCGGCTTCCTTGCGGGCCTTTTCCTCCGCGACCTTGCGCTCGGCCTCCGCGTTCTTTTCCGCCTCGGTCACCACCTTGATCTTTCCGTCAAGGTAGTCGTCGATGTTGGCGATCTGGCGTTTTTCCGTGAGAGTCCAGACAAGCAGCCCGAATTCCTCCGGCGTCAGCGTGGTCATATGTGTTTTTCCGCTCATGCCGGCACCCTCGAACACGTCGAGGATGTCCTTTGTTTTGAAAGAAAGATCTTTGGCGATCTGATTGATGCGGTATTGAGAATTAGGCTGTGCCATGTTACGCTCCTTTTTCATGTGGGTTGTTTTGATCGGGGAACAGCTCCGGCGCGATCAGCCGTGCGAGTCCCTTGTCAGAGACCGCGGCGCCGGCCACCCGGTCGGCGCGTCCGAGCGAGTGCGCGAGCTCGGCGGGGTCGGCGTCGATCCGGAGGGACCGGATCCGGTAAAAAGCGCATTTGTCGGAGAGGCGTTTTTTCGCGTTTTCGGCGGCGCCCTCCGCAATCACGACAAGATCGGGCGGAGAGGGGGACCGCAGCTTTTCGCAGATCAGCGGGACGCCCGCGGTGATCCTGCCCGCGCGCTTGGCGAGACCGAGCAGGGAGAGGATCCGTTCTGTTTCACTTGCTTTCTTCATCGGCAAGCTGCCTTTCCATTGCGTCGTAGATCTCCGGGGGGATCGCGGTCTTGAGATTGGATTCAAACCGGCGCGCCTTCCGCGCCCGGGCAAAGCAGGCGAGCTTTTTGCAGAGATAGGCGCCTCTGCCCGCCTTTTTTCCGGTCAGATCCAGGGAGATCTCCCCTTCGGGGGAACGGACCACGCGCACCAGGTCCTTCTTGTTCCGTTTTTCCCCGCAGCCGACGCAGCGGCGTTCCGGACTCTTTTTTTGCTTTGGAATGGATGCAGGCATTCCGCCCTCCTCGGTCAGTTGGATTTGATATCGATCTTAAAGCCGGTCAGATGCGCGGCGAGACGGGCGTTCTGACCTTCTTTGCCGATGGCGAGGGAGAGCTGATCCGCCGCCACGTAGACCTTGCAGGAGCGCTCGCCGTCCAGCTCGATCCGGTCGACCTTGGCGGGAGAGAGCGCCTGCGTGACGAACTCGGCGGGATCCTCGCTGTAACGGATCACGTCGATGCGCTCGCCGCGCAGCTCCTCGTTGATCGCGGCGATGCGGATGCCGCGGTTGCCGATGCAGGCGCCGACGGGGTCGACGTCTTCTCTCGTTGAGGAGACGGCGATCTTGGTGCGGGAGCCTGCCTCTCTTGCGATCGCCCGGATCTCCACGGTCCCGTCCTGGATCTCGGGGATCTCCAGCTCGAAGATCCGTTTGACCAGTCCGGCGTGGGTACGGGAGAGGGTGACGAGCGGGCCCTTCATTTCGCGGCGCACCTCGGTCACAAAGACCTTGACGCGGTCGCCGACGGAGAAGGTCTCGCCGGGGATCTGTTCTTCCTTGATCAAAACGGCGCTGCTCGTGCCGGTGTCGAGGACGACGCTGCCTTTGACGGGATCGATCTTGATGACCTTTGCCGTGATGATCTCCTCGCGTTTGCTTTCGTATTCGCGGATCAGGTTGGAGCGCTCCGCCTCGCGGATGCCCTGGATGATGACCTGCTTTGCCGTCTGGACGGAGAGGCGGCGGAAGTTCTTCGGCTTGAGCTCGATCTCCACGACGCCGCCGAGCTTGGCGCGGCGGGTGATCTTCTTGGCGTCCGCCAGCGTGATCTCGGTCGTCTCGTTTTCCACTTCCTCCACGACCGTTTTTTGCTGGAAGACGCGGATGTCCTTCTTCGCCTCGTCGATGTCGACGCGGACGTTGCTGTTGTCCCCTTCCTCTCTTTTGTAGGAGGCGAGGAGGGCGGCCTCGATCTTTTCGATCATATACTGCTTGGGGATGCCTTTTTCCTTTTCCAGGCTGTCAAGTGCCAAAAAGAAATCGTTGTTCATTTTTCCGTTGTACCGTTACGCGATGCGTACCCTTTCTTTATCGTTATCGCCTGACCGGGGTCAGGTCTCGTTTCCGAAATCAAATACCGTCGTCAGCTTGGCGACGTTGGAGCGAGGGAGAACGGTCTCGCCGTCCCCGACCGTCAGCGTCAGCGTCTCTTTGTCGTAGGAGGCGAGGACGCCCGTGACCGATTTTTGCTTGTTTACCGGGGCGTAGAGCTTTGCTTCCACCCGCATCCCGAGCGCGTATTCGTAATGCTCCGGGCGGGTAAGCTCCCGTTCGATGCCGGGGGAGGAGACCTCCAGCATATAGCTGCCGTCGATCCAGTCCGCTTCGTCAAGCAGCGGGTCGATCGCCCGGTGGAAGGTCTCGCAGTCTTCGATCGTCACGCCCTCCTCCTTGTCGATGGTGAAGGTGAGATAGAGATCCGTCCCGCGCCGGCCGAAGGTCACGTCCCAGAGGGTGAGCCCCTGCTCTTTTGCCGTGGGGAGGACAAGGGCTTCCGCCCGTGCGGCGACGCCGCCTTTTGGATTTTTTGCTTCCGTCATAGACCACCTTACATAAAAACGAGAGTGGGCAGGACCCACTCTCCATCATCTTCATTCAACTTCCGTCTTATTATAGCACGGAGGGTCCGCGTTTGCAAGGCTTTTCGGGAAATTTTTTTGATTTTTACCGTCTTTTTTCGCGTTTGTCGGTGTTTACTTTTTCTTTTTCGTGTGGTAAACTATGATAAAGGACGATCCCGCCCGTACCGCTCGCGGAAAAAGAGCAGTTGCTGGCAGACGCCCGCGTAGGGACCGAAGACGGCGGGATCCTTTACCCCGGGGAAGAGACGCTCCATCGCGCGCCGGATCCATACGTCGCGGGGAAAAGCGTCCAGCCGCCCGAATCCGAAGAGCAGCGCGCAGGACGCGACCTTCTCGCCGACCCCGCGGATCTCCGTCAGCATCCCGAGGGCGCGTCCGGTATCTTTTTCCTCCGCAACGCGCAGCAGGAGACCCGCTTCCGCCGCTTTCGCCGCCTCCCGGACAAACTCCGCCCGGTATCCGAGCTTCAGCGCGCGCAGCTCCTCCTCCGGCGCCGCGGCGAGCCGCGCGGAGGAGGGAAAAGAGTAAAAGGTCCTCCCGTCCCGCGAGCGGACCGGTTCTCCGTAGGCGGCGGCGAGCGCCGTGACGAGGGCTCGGATGCGGGGGATGTTGTTGCATTGGGAGAGGACAAAGGTGATCAGCGTTTCAAAGGGCTCCTGGCGCAGGATGCGGATCCCGCCCGCCCGGCCGATCGCCTCGGCAAAGACGGGGGAGCGACCCGCCGCGTCCGCGTAGATCGCGCTCCAGTCGCGGTCAAGCGCGAGGAAGGAACGCCAGACCGCTTCATATTCCTTTTTTGTGCAGCCGTGCAGGATCAGCCTGCCGGGCGCGGGAGAGGAGCAGGTCAGCACCCGGCCGAAGGCGACCCCTTCGAACCGGCCTCCTCCGGCCGGCTCAAAGCGGAAGCACTGTCCGCAATCGAAGGTGAGGGCGAGATCGTAGTCGCCCGCGCCGTCCAGGCAGAGCGAGGGGACGCCCGCCGCGTCCCGAAACTCCGTTGCCCGGATCCTTGTGCCGCTGTCCCGCATATCGCTTTCCTCCGTTTTTTACAGTGTAGCACGGGGAAACGGCGTTTTCAAGAGAAAAGAAAAAGAAAGGAACCGTATCATGGCGGAAAAGATCTATACCATACCGGTGAACGAGGCGTTTGAAGCGTCGCGCGACGATCATGCAAAGGGCTGTCCTTTCTGCTCGCTCGAGCATATGCTGGAGGAAAACGAGCTGGAGAGCATCCTCGGCGCGTCGATGATGGAGCCGGATATCCGCATCCGTACCAATGAACTCGGCTTTTGCCGCGATCATTTCGGCAAAATGCTTGCCCGGAGCAAAAAGCTCCCCCTCGCCCTGATCCTCGAGAGCCATCTCGACGAGCAGGAAAAACTGTTCAAAAAGGCGCCTCTCCGTTCCGCCGCCTCCAACGCGCAGGCGCAGGCGGAGCGGATCCGGGCGCTGACCTCCTCCTGCTACGTCTGCGACAGGATCCGCTTCCATTTTGAGAAAATGCTGGACACGGCGATCTATCTTTTCGGAGAGGATCATTCCTTCCGGGAGAAGTTCGCGGCGCAGCCCTGCTTCTGCCTGCCGCATTACGCCGCCATGCTCGACCGCGCGTCCCGCTCCCTCTCCAAAAAAGCGTTTTCCGACTTTTTTGAGGAGGCGGAAAAGGTGGAGCTCCCGTATTTCGACTCCCTGCGGGAGGACGTGCGCTGGTTTGTCAAAAAATTCGATTACCGGTATCAGGACGAGCCGTGGAACAACGCAAAGGACGCGGTGGAACGCGCGCTCCGTTTTTTGCAGGGTTGAGCGGTTTTTTCAGATTTTTTTAAGAAAGACGCGGTATGCTGTTCCGCGACGGAAAAAAGGAGGAGAGAAAATGAAACTGCTGTTTGCGCTCTCGGATCGCGACCTCCTCTTTGCCCTGACCCGTATCTTTGAAGCGGACGGAGCGGAGGTGACGGCGGTGTTCGACGGGATCCAGGCGGTCTCCTGCCTGGCGGGTTCCTTCTATGACGCCGCGGTCCTGGATCGGAGCATTCCCCGCGTGGAGTACGCGCGGGTCCTGCAGGCGGCGCGGGAGAGTCGCGTTCCCGCCGTTCTTCTGACGGAGACGGCGCCGGACGCGAGTTTTCTCCTTTCCTCCCCTCTGCCCGCCGCCTGTCTTGCTTACCCCTTTTCGCCGGAGGAGCTTGCCGCCCGTCTCGCTTCCGTCACGGAAAAGAGCGTGTCGGACCGGCGCTTTACGGCAGGCGACAGGGAGGTCGCGGTCGCGGCGTTTTCTCTCGGCGGCCGGGTATCCCTGACCGATAAGGAGATCGATCTTCTCCTCGCACTCGCGGAGGGAGAGGCGCCGGCGGCGCCGGACGCCGCGCTTGTCCGGGCGCTCAATGACAAGTACGCGTCGCTCGGATCCGCTTTCCGCATCCGTTATTTTGAACAGAAAGGATACAGGCTGGTGGCGCAAAATGAATAAAGTCAGAAAGCAGTTTGTTTTTTACGCGATCCTGGCGGTCTTTGTTTTGCTGACGGTCCTGCTCGCAATCCTGAACGCGATTAACTTTACGATGGTCGCGCAGGACGCCGACCGGATCACGGAGGAGATCGCCCGGGGCGCGGGTACGCTCGGCGCGCCCGACGGACAGGAGAGGGAAGGGAGCCCGGCGGACAAGGATTTTCGCCGCGGCGTGATGGGACCGGACTCTCCCGAACTGCCGTTTTCCGCCCGGTATTTTACCGTTCGTTTTGACAAGAGCGGGGCGTCTGAAGTGGTCGCCTTCCGCATTTCCGCTTTTACCCGCGAGGAGGCGGTCGATCTCGCCTCCCGCCTCAAAAAGGAGACGACCGGCTGGACGCATACCGTCTATCGTTTCCGCGTTTACCGGGACGGTGATTTTACCTGCGTCACGGTCGTCGATCAGGGGCGCGAGCTGCTGCCCTCCTACCGGATCCTCGTGATCTCCTGCGTCGGAGAGGCCGTTGGGCTTGCCGTTTGCCTTGCTTTCCTGATCCTTGTCAGCCGCCGGCTTTTCCGACCGCTGGAGGACGCCGACCGCAAGCAAAAACGTTTCATGTCGGAGGCGGAGACCGAGTTCAAGATCCCGCTGACCGTTATCGGGGCCGCCGCCGAGCTGATCGAGCGGGAGCACGGTCCTTCGGAGGAGACCCGTTCGATCCGCCGCCAGGTAGGAAAGATGACGGAGCTCAACCGCCGCCTCGGAGAGTTTGCGATCCTGCGGGAAGAGAGGGATCGGAGCGAGTGCGATCTTTCCGCCCTCCTTACGGAGGAGACCGACCGCGCCTTGCCGCGCTGGGAGGCCGCGGGGATCACGCTCGAACGCGAGATCGCTCCCGCTCTTACCCTCGCCGCGCGGGAGGACGCGCTCCGTAAAATGATCGGGGAACTGATCGAGAACAGCGTCCGCTTCTCCGTTTCGCGCGTCGCTTTCTCCCTGAAGCCCGAGAACGGCAGGATCGTTCTGACCGTTTCCAACGACACCACGCTCTCCGACCGGGACGCGGAGGAAGCCTTTGATCGTTTTATCCGGTTTGAAAACGCGGCGGGCAAACCCGGCAGCGGATTGGGACTTTCCTTTGTCCGGGAGACCGTCCGCGATCATAACGGCCGACTGAGCGCCGCGGTGGAAGGCGGCGTCTTTACCCTGCGTATCGTGCTCTGAGCGTATTTTCCCGGAGAAAGGGGGGATCCGGATGGCGAACGTGGTCAATCCCGTCGTCGTCATGCAGCGCTATGAATTCAAATATCTGATTAGCGCGGAGCAGGAAACTTTTTTCCGCCGTCGTCTGGAGGAGCATATGCAGGTCGATCAGTTCGGCCTGACCTCGATCGCCTCCCTCTATTACGATACGCCGGACTACCGTCTGATCAACCGCTCGATCGAAAAACCGAAATTCAAGGAAAAAATGCGTCTCCGCTCCTACGGACTCGCGACCGACTCTTCGCCGGTCTTCCTCGAGCTTAAACGCAAAGCTTACGGGATCGTCTATAAGCGGCGCGTCCAGTCCACCATCCCGCTGGTCGAAAAGTTTTTTGCGAGGGAAGGGGACGTTTGCGCCGGGGGGCAGATCAACCATGAGCTGACCTATTTCCGGGATTTTTACGGCGATCTCGCGCCCGCCTGCCTGATCATCTATGACCGCACCGCCTTTTTTGAGCCGGGCGGCGACCTGCGCCTGACGATCGACAACGATCCCCGCTACCGGACCGAGGATCTCGACCTCCGGATCTCCATGGAAGGAACGTCTCTTTTACCGGAAGGGTGGTCGATCCTCGAGATCAAGGTCCAGGGCGCGATGCCGCTCTGGCTCTCCGCCGTTCTCGACGAAGGACATATTTATAAAAACAGCTTTTCCAAATACGGCGCCGCGTATCAAAATCAAATGAAAAAAACCATGTGCGGAGGTACATTCCATGTTTGATTCGATCTATTCTTCCACCGTTACGACTCCCCAGTTTTTCCTGATGGCGGCCATCGCGCTCGCGGCAGGGATCTTTTACGCCTGGATCATGTCCTTCCGGATCCGCTCCACCAAGCGCTTTTTCCTCGTTCTCGCGCTCGTTCCCTTTGTTGTGGCGGCGGTGATCACCTTTGTCAACGGCAACATCGGCGCCGGCGTCGCGATCGGCGGCGCGTTCAGCCTGATCCGTTTCCGTTCCGCGCAGGGGAGCGCGGACGAGATCGCCGGGATCCTGATCGCCATGGGCGCCGGGATCGCCTTCGGGATGGGGTTTGTCGGGTACGGCGTCCTGATCCTGCTCGCTCTTTCCGTTCTCTTCTTCCTTCTCTCCATGCTCCCGATCTTTGAGCATAAGGGTATGTCCCGGGATCAGCTCCTGCGCATCACGATCCCGGAGTCTCTCGCGTATCACGACGCGTTCAACGATACCTTTGCCCATTATCTCGACGCCTGCGAGAGCGTCGGCGTCAAGACCACGGGCATGGGCTCGATGTTCCGTCTCTCCTTCCGCATCCGGATGAAGGATCCGCGGGAGGAAAAGGCGTTCATCGACGAGCTCCGCACAAAAAACGGCAATCTGGAGATCGCGATCACGCCGTACGCCGACGCGCAGAATCAGCTTTGACCGAAAAAAAGAGCCGCCCGGTACGAAACGCTTCCTCCGCGCTCTTCACAGAAAAAAGCCGCGGCGCACGGGATCCCGTGCGCCGCGGCTTTTTGTGATCATTTATTCTTTTTGCGGGCTGCGAAGATCGCGGCGGCGGCCCCCGCCGCGACGGCGATCCCGCCGAGGATCGCCCAAAGATACCACGGCGTCCCCCGCTTCCCGGTCTCGCCGGGGCGGGACGTTTCGTCCGTACCCGCGGGGGCGCTCTGCGGCGCCGTTTCGTCTCCGGCGGCGCCCGTTGTCACCGGCGCCGTCCCGGCTGCCCCGGAAGAGACGTCCGCGCGCGTCTCGGGAGCGGCGGTAACCGCGGGACCGGAAGTGACCGCGGGAGCGGTCTCCCCTTCGGCGGCGGGGGAAGTCTCCGGCGGCGCCGTCTCGACGGGCGCGGGAGCGGTCTCCTCCGTACCGGAACGGAGAGAGAGCAGATCCTCGCGGGTCTTGTCGGTTTCGCTTCCGAGGCGGAAGACGCCGACCGAGTCCGGTCTGGTTTGCGAGAACATCCAGTCGAGCAGCCCCTCGGTCGCCGTCGCGTCGATCCAGATGTTGTGCGCGTAGCCGGGCATCTCGGTATAGGTCATCTTCGTCCCGCCGAGGGCGAGGACCGCGTTGACGATCCCGCGCGTTCCGTTCACGCTCAGCGTCGTGTCCGCGTCGCCGTGGAAGGTCCAGATCGGCGTGTCAAGATAGTACTCTGCGATATTCTGCGCTCCGCCGGTCGAGCCGGTGCCCGCCAGGATCACGGCGGCGGCGGCGGTCTTCGGGCTGTGGGCGATCGTGCTCCAGCAGGCGGCGGCGCCGTTCGAGCCGCCTGAGAGATAGATCCGCGCGGGATCGATCTTTTCCTCCCGCAGGAGTTTGTTAAAGAGCTCCGTCGCCGCGGCAAGGTGCGCGCTCTCCGGCGTTTTCATCGGGTCAAAGCCGGTGCCGCCGGGGTAGTTTGCGTCCTTGATCCAGGCGTCGCTTTTCGGGCATTGGGGTGCGACGATGATGCAGTCGTATTCCGAGTTGAGGACCAGCGAGACGATCGCGTGGGTGGGATTGAGCTGGCTTTTGTTGTCGTCTCCGCGGGAGCCGTTTCCGTGGAAATAGAAGAGGACGGGATAGGTCTTATCCGCGTTTTTGTCGTACCCCTCGGGGAAATAGTAGCGATAAGGGAGGGACGTGCCGCGCGAGTCGGTGAAGACGGCGGCGCCGAACACCTCGTCCGGGATGTACTGATGGGAGAGCCCCGTGGAGGTCTGAATGTTGCGGAAGCCGGTGAGGAGCGGTTTGACCGCCGCTTCCGTTCCCTCGGAGAGGATCGCGGTGGAGGTTTCCGGGGTCGCGCCGTTGATATTCGTGCAGCCGGAGAAATCTCCTCCGCTCACTTCCAGCGTCGTGTCGCCGGAGAGACCGTAGGCGCAGTCAAAGGCGCCCTTCACCGTTCCTCCGTATACCTTGACCGTGGCGTTTTTGCCCGTTCCGCCGTTGACGTTCCCGGCGTAGAACTTCTCAACCGTGCCGCCGTAGATCCCGATCTCGGCGCAGCGGTCGTGATTTGCGTTGTACTGCCGGTCAAGACCGACCAGAAGCACCTGTCCGCCTTTGATCGTCACACGGGCGGTGTTCCCCGCGATCAGCGAGGCGGGGAGACCGTTCTGATGACCGCCGAGAACGGTGAACGCGTTTGCGATCAGGGAGTAGTCGAAGCCTTCGCAGATCACGCCTTCTCCGATCGTGACGGGGTTGTATTCGGCGATCACGATCAGCCCGGCCTTGTTCTGCGTGGCGAAGCGGACGTTCTCAAAGACGGTCGGTCCGCCGAGGATGTAGCGTTTATAGGTCCCCGAGGGGTCGACGCGGAGCGCGCCGGTCCCGCGATAATCGACGTCGTCCTCGATCTGGGTGATCGTGACGGTCCCCTCGTGCCGCGGCTCCTGGAAGGGAGCGGGGAGCGTCAGATCGCCGCAGACCGCGATCTCTCCGCCCGCGTCGCCGAGTTTCTGATAGGCTGTGAGGAGCGAGGAGAGAGGGGAAGCGGCGGAGCTCCCGTCGCCCGTTCCTCCGTCCCGGACGTAGACGATGTTCTTTTGGGCCGCGCCCGCCGCGGCGGGAGGGAGCGCGGCGGTCAGCGCAAGCGTGAGGAGAACGCTGAGCAGGGAAAAGGCTTTTGTGTTTTTCATCGGCAGGATCCCTTCTTTATAATTTCATAATTTCGCTTTGATTTTATCACGGATCTTCCGGAAAAGTGAGGGGCGATCCTGCCGTTTTTATCCTCTTTTCTGCTTTTCTTCGTTTTATTTCGGCTTGGAGGAAAAGAGCGCGGCGGCCGCGAGAGAGAAGAGCATCGCGGCGCAGGTCCCGCCCGCCGCGGCGGTCAGCGCGCCGGTGAAGATCCCGGAAAAGCCGCTTTCCGCCACCGCCTCCTTTACGCCTTTTGCGATCGCGTACCCAAAGCCCGTCAGGGGGACGGTCGCGCCCCGGCCGGCAAAGTCGACCAGCTTTTCGTAGACGCCGAGCGCGCCGAGCGCGACCCCGGAGACCACGTAGAGCGTCAGGATCCGCGCGGGGGTCATCGCCGTCTCGTCGATCAGGATCTGTGCGATCACGCAGAGCAGCCCCCCGACCAAAAAGGCTTTGCATATCGCAAAAAAGAGCGTCATATTTTCTCCTTTCCGTTTTCCGGACTTTCCAGACGCACCAGGTGGGCGATCCCGGGGATGGACAGTCCCTGCTGCACGCTCGCCGCGTTCATCAGCGCCCCCGTCGCGGCAAAAAGGATGCGCCTCTTTTCCCCGCGCAGGAGCAGCGGGAGATAACGGTTTGCGAGCATCGTCCCGGCGCATCCGCAGCCGGAGCCGCCGCTGTGAACGTCCGCCCGCTTCCTGTCGTAGATCAGCGCGCCGCAATCCTCGTGGTTTTTCACGTTCGGGCAGCCGTTTTCCGCGAGGAATTCCAAAAAGAGGGAACTGCCTTCCGCTCCGAGATCCCCCGTGACGATCAGATCGTAATCCTCCGGCCGTTCTCCGCTTTCCGCGAAATAGGAGAGGAAGGTGTCCGCCGCCGCGGGCGCCATCGCCGCGCCCATATTTGAGGAGTCCGTCAGGCCGCTGTCGACGGCGATCCCCGGGAGCAGAGCCGTGACGCGGGCGCAGCAGCCTTCCTCCGCGCGGCCGGAGAGCAGATAGGCGCCCGCGCCCGTTACCGTCCACTGTGAGGTCGGGGGGCGCTGTCCGCCGTACTCAAGCGGCGAGCGGAACTGCCGCTCCGCCGAGCAGTTGTGAGAGGAGGTGACGACGGCGGTAAGAGAGACGCCGGGATTTTCCAGCGCGAGGGAGGCGAGCGTCAGTCCCTCCGTGAGGGTCGAGCAGGCGCCGAAGATACCGAAAAACGGCGCCGGAACGTTCACAAGGCCGAAGACCGAGGCGGCGCATTGGTTGATCAGATCGCCGGCGAAGAGCGCGTCGATCTCCATGGCGCTTTTTCCTGTTTTTTCCAGCGCTTTGCAGAGGGCGAGGCGCTGCATCTCCGCCTCGGCCGTCTCCCAGGTCTTTTTGCGGAAGCGGTCGGTCTTGTCGGTGAGATCGAACAGAGCGCCGAACGGTCCCTCCTTTTCTCTGCGGCCGCCCACCGTGGCGCAGCCGAGGATCACGGGCGGCGTCCCGGGGTAAAGGATCCTTCTTTTCATATCCGCCCCCGCGAGAGGATCCAGCAGATCAGTCCCCAGACCGCTCCCGCCGCCGTCCCGTAGAGGAGGACCGGTCCCGCCACCGTGAACATCTTGGCGCCGACGCCGAGGACGAACCCCTCGCTTTTCGCGTCGATGGCGGGGGAGGCGACGGCGTTGGCAAATCCGGTGATCGGCACCAGCGTCCCCGCGCCCGCGTGTTTGGCGATCCGGTCAAAGATCCCGAGCCCGGTGAAGAGCGCGGAAAGAAAGATCAGCGTGACCGATACCCAGAGCCCACTCTCCTTTTCTTCGCAGCGCAGCGGTCCGGAAAAAAGGGCATAGAGCAGCTCTCCGGCGGCGCAGATCCCCCCGCCGATGAGAAAAGCGAAAAGACAGTTTTTTGCCAGCGGCGAGCGCCCGGCGTGCTGCTTTGCATAGATCCTGTACTTGTTTTTATCGAATTTCATAACTCCCTCACGATCAAAAAAGCCGATACGTTTTCAGTATCGGCTTTTTGCGGGAAGTTATACGCAAAGGGCGTTCAGGGACGGACGTTTTTTTCTTCGCAGAGGCGGAGATGGTCGCGGAGGGCGTCGGTGTAGGCGTCGTTTTCATAATACCAGGAGAGGGCGTGCACCGCCTCCTTCGCGGTGAAAAAGGTGTGCGGCGCCTTGCAGACCCTGTCGTTCTGGACGGAGAAATCGTAGGGGACGAAGGTATCCGCCGCGCCGTGGATAAAGAGGATCGGCACGTCCGCGTTCGCTTTGACCGCGTCAAGGGTGCTTGCGCCGTCGAGACGCCATTTTTCAAAGACGCGGCAGTAGAGATTGGAAAGGAAGAGGAAAGGAAACGGCGGGAGATGATAGTCTTTTTTCAAAAGATAGCGGAATTCCTCCTTCGCCGAGGTGTAGCCGCAGTCGGCAATCACACCCGAGAGCCCCTTCGGCGTTCCGTCCGCATTCAGCCCCATCAGGACGGTCGCGCTCCCCATGGAAACGCCCATCCAGTAGACGGGCACCCCCTCCGCCTTTTTGAGTAAGAAGGCGTGCCAGCGGAGGAGGTCGTACCGCTCTTTGACGCCGAAGCAGATATACTTGCCCTCGCTTTGCCCGTGAGAGCGCTGATCGATCACGAGGAGGGAGGCGTCAAGGTTGCGGTAGATCCACTCGGCGGACTCGGCAAAATCGTGCTCGCCGGAGCTGCGGTACCCGTGCACGAGCAGGAAGGCGCGCTTCGCGTTTTCGCGGGGATAGTAGCGGGCGGAAAGCTTCAGCCCGTCGCGGGAGACCACGCTGACCCGCTCGGATGGTGTTTCGGTCAGCCAGGTCGCGTTTTCGATCCGGCGTTGATAGGTTCGGATCGGCTCGGGCGGCTCGACATTCCCCCAGGAAAAGGAGCTTTTGCGCTTGGTCGCCACCGAGCAGAGCATACAGGTGATGACGAGGGAGGCGAGGATCAGGACCAGCAGGACAGCCAGCGCCACATAGAAGAAAATCATGGACACCTCCGACTTTTTGATCGTTCTGATGTTATTGTACCCTATTGAAAAAGCAAAAGCAAGGGCGTATAATGGAATTATCAAAAAAAGGACGGTTTTTTTCGATGCGAATGTACGATCTGATCACCGAAAAAAAGAACGGCAGGGAGCTGACGGGCGAGGAGATCAAGTGGTTTGTGCGGGGCGTGACGGAGGGGGAGATCCCCGACGCGCAGACCGCCGCGCTCCTGATGGCGATCTGTCTGCGCGGGATGAACGAGCGGGAGGCCTCCGACCTGACGGAAGCGATGCTCCGTTCCGGAGAGGTCGCCGATCTTTCCGCAATCCCCGGGAAAAAGGCGGACAAACATTCCACCGGCGGCGTCGGCGATTCCACGACGCCCGTCGTCGTCGCGGCAGTCGCCGCCTGCGGACTGAAGGTGGCAAAGATGAGCGGCCGCGCGCTCGGGCATACCGGCGGGACAGTCGATAAATTCGAGTCGCTGCCCGGCTTCCGCTCGGATCTTTCTCCGCGGGAGTTTGCCGACGTCGTCAATCGAGTCGGCGCCGCCGTGATCGCGCAGACGGGGACGCTCTGCCCCGCGGATAAAAAGCTCTACGCGCTCCGCGACCAGACGGGAACGGTCGATAACGTTGCTCTGATCGCCTCTTCCATTATGTCCAAAAAGCTCGCGTCCGGCGCGGACGTCATCATGCTCGACGTCAAGTACGGGAGCGGCGCTTTTATCAAAGACCCGGAGGAGGCGCTGGAGCTTGCCCGGCTGATGGTCCGGATCGGGGAGCGGGCGGGACGCTCGGTCGGGGCGCTCGTCACCTCGATGGACGCGCCGCTCGGCCGCGCGGTCGGCAATTTGCTCGAGATGTACGAGGCGTCTGATATCCTCCACGGGAACGCCGACCCGGAAAAGCTGCTTGTCTGCCGGACCCTCGCCGCCGACCTGCTCTTCCTTGCGGGGATGGGGACAAAGGAAGCGTGCGGAGAGAGGATCGACCGGGCGATCGCCTCCGGTCAGGCGTTTGAAAAACTCTGTGAGATGATCCGGGCGCAGGGCGGGGATCCCGCCATGCTCCGGGACCCCGGGAGGCGGATCTACGCGCCCTTCCGCCGGGAGGTGCGGGCGCCGGAGGACTGCCCCGGGTATCTCGTCCGGATGGATACGGAGCGGATCGGGATCTGCGCGGGCATCCTCGGCGAGGCGCGCAAAAACCCGGAGGACAAGGTGGATCATACCGCCGGTCTCCTGATCCGCAAAAAGACCGGGGACAGGGTGTCCCCGGGCGATGTGCTGTGCGAGCTGCACACGTCCGACCCCTCGCTGCTCGACGAGGCGGAGCGGCTTTACCGCTCGGCGCTCGCGTTCGGCGGGAGACCGGCGCGCCGTTTGCCGATCCTCTTTGCGTCGGTCGGACCTAACGGCAGCGTTTCCAGATTTTGAAGGAGAGGGGCGCGAGCGTGCACGCGCCCTCTTCCTGCCCTCCTCCGATCCGGTCGACGCAGGGGGAGGGGAGGCGCCAGGATCTTTCGCTGTTTTCCGCATTGGCGGCGAGGATCAGTTCCTCGCCGTTTTCTTTTCGGGAAAAGACCAGGAGACCGCCGTCCGCTTCAAGCGGGGAGAATTCCCCGTGCCGGAGCAGCGGCTCCTCGTGCCGGATCCTGCCGAGGATCCGGTAATGCTCCGTGAGCGTGCGGTCCTCCCGCCCCCAGGGAAAAGGGCGGCGGCAGAAGGGGTCGTGATAGCCTTCCATGCCCGCTTCGTCCCCGTAGTAGAGGGAGGGGACGCCGTAGACGCAGTACTGGATCGCCGAGGCGATTTTCAGGCGGCGTTTGGCGAGCGCGCGTTCTGCGGGGGAGAGACGGGCGGCAGCAAGCTCGGCGGGCGCGCCGTCAAGCGGGACGCCGGCAAGCACAGTCAGGATCCGCTCCGTGTCGTGGGTACCGATGATATTCATCAGGCAGTCGGAAATCGCGCGGGGGTAGGAGGAGTAGATCTCCGTCAGTTCGTTTGAAAGGAAGGGGGCGTCCGCCTCCAGGAGATAGCGGAGCAGCGCGGAGCGGAAGGGGTAGTTCATCACCGAGTCAAGCTCCCCTCCGTACAGATAGCGGCGCCTTACCCCGTAGGAGATCTTGGTCGCCGCGTTCTCCCATACCTCGCCGATGATAACGGCGTCGGGATCCTCTCGTTTGACAGCGGCGCGCATCTCAGAGAGGAAGTCGTCCGTCAGCTCGTCCGCCACGTCGATCCGCCAACCGCCGGCGCCCTGCCGGATCCGACCGGCGACGACTCCGTCCTCTCCGAGAAAGAAACGGCGGCAGGAGGGATCCCCGTGGTCGAGCCGCGGCAGGATGGGGATGCCCCACCAGCTCTCCCAGCTCCCGTCCGCGCGGAAGCGGTACCACGACCGGTAAGGGGAGTCCTCGCTCTGCGCGGCGCCGAGACTGTCATAGCGGCCGTAACGGTTGAAGTAGAGGCTGTCGTCTCCCGTGTGATTGAAGACCCCGTCGAGGACGACGCGGATCCCTTTCTCCTTTGCGGCGGAAAGCAGATGATCGAGCGCCGCCTCGCCGCCGAACATCGGATCGACTTCTTGATAGTTTCCGGTATCGTATTTGTGGTTGGACGCCGCTTCAAAGATCGGATTGAGATAGAGGACCGTCACGCCGAGGGAGGCGAGATAGTCCAGCTTTTCCGCGATCCCCCACAGCGTTCCGCCGAAAAATTCGTTGTTCTTGAGCGGCGCGCCGCGGTAGGGAGCGAACTGCGGCACGCCGTTCTCCCAATCGGGATTGAGGACCGCGCCCTCGCGGAGAGGGCAGGGGACGCTCCCGCGAAAGAAGCGGTCGGGGAATATTTGATACATCACGCCGCCCGCAAACCACTCCGGCGTTTTCAGCCCGTCGCAAAAGATCAGGAGGGAAAAGCGCCGCGCGTTATGCTCGGAGAGGGAAAAGTCCTCGTTGTTCAGGGAATCGGTGAAAAGGGTGCGTGTTTCCCCGATCAGGAGGAATTCATACCAGACAAGGGCCCCGCCCTCCTCCGGCGCCAGATCCGCCAAAGCGAGCGTGAGCGAAAACCGGTCCCCCTCCCGCCGGAATGGGACGTCCCGCCAGTCCTCCCCGTCCCGGGCGAGGCGGATCACGATATCGCGTACCGCCAGGACGGGGGAGGGCTCGAGGACAAAAGTGAGGGAAGCGGAACGGGAAAAGGCGCCGCAGAGATCTCTGCGGACGCCGTTTTCGTATTTTGTGATCGTGAGGGCCGGCGTCCCGTTGGTCGGGTACTCCGGACAGGAGCGGGAGATCGCCATATCAGTCCTTTTTCTCCTCCGGGCGCGCCATGCAAAGCGGTTCGATATGCCAGATGCGCTGCGCGTACTCGCGGATGCTGCGGTCGGCGGCAAACTTGCCGGAGGCGGCGATATTGAGGAGCGACATCCGGTTCCAGCGCTTCGCGTCTTCGTAGTCGCGGAGCATCCGATCGTGCGTCTGGCGGTAGCTCTCAAAGTCCGCAAGGCACATATAGGGGTCGGAGACGCCGCTGCTGGCGATCAGATAGGAACGGATATCGGAGAAGGAGACGCCGCCGAAGCCGTGCGCGAGATAGTCGATGACCGCGCGGAGCGCGTCGTTGTTATTATAGAAGTCGATCGCGTGATAGCCGTTGTTCCAGAGGTCGTTGACCTCCTCGCAGCGCAGACCGAAGATATACATGTTCCCGTCTCCGGCCTCCGCGACCATTTCCACGTTCGCTCCGTCGTAGGTGCCGATGGTCAGAGCGCCGTTCATCATCAGCTTCATACAGCCGGTGCCGCTCGCCTCTTTCCCGGCGAGGGAGATCTGCTCGCTGATCTCGGCGGCGGGGATCAGCGCCTCCGCGAGGGAGACGTTGTAGTCCTCGAGGAAGAAGACGCGCAGCTTTTCCCGGACGGCGGGATCGCGCTCGATCTCCGCGGAGATCGAGCAGATCAGCTTGATGATCTCCTTGGCCATATAATAGCCGGGCGCGGCCTTGGCGCCGAAGAGATAGGTCTGCGGGCGGATCTCCGCGTTCGGATGGTCCTTGATATAGAGATAGGTGCGGATGATATTGAGGACGTTGAGCAGCTGCCGCTTGTACTCGTGCAGCCGTTTGACCTGTACGTCAAAGAGAGAGTCAGGGTCCGGCGCGATCCCCGTTTTTGCAAAAAGGAGACGGGAAAAACGCTCTTTGTTTTCCCGTTTGATCGCGGCGAGGCGCGCCAGGACTTCTTCCTTGTCGGCAAAGGCGGCAAGGCGGGAGAACTGCTGCGGGTCGTGGACAAAGCCGTCCCCGATGCAATCGGTGATGAGAGAGGAGAGCGCGGGGTTGGAGTAACAGAGCCAGCGCCGGTGCGCGATGCCGTTGGTCACGTTGGTGAAGCGGTCGGGGTACATCCGGTAAAAATCGCGGAAGACGGAATTCACGAGGATCTCGGAGTGCAGCTTGGAAACGCCGTTGACCGAGTGGGAGCCGATCACGCTGAGGTTGGCCATCCGGATCTGCCCGTTTGCGATCACAGCGAGCGAGCTGATTTTTCCCCAATCGGAGGGGAAGGCGTTCCACGCGTCTTTGCAGAAGCGCTCGTTGATCTCCTTGACGATCATGTGGATGCGGGGCAGACGGCGGCTGAAGATGTCTTCATTCCACGTTTCCAGCGCTTCCGGCATGACGGTGTGGTTGGTATAGGAGCAGACGCGCACCACGGTATCCCACGCCCGGTTCCAGTCCCAGCGGTAGTCGTCGATCAGGATCCGCATCAGTTCCGGGATGCAGAGGGCGGGGTGCGTGTCGTTGATATGGATCGCCACCTTGTCCGCCAGGTTGTCGAGCGTTCCGTAGAGGGCGATATGGTCGCGCAGGATGCTCTGGATCGAGGCGGAGCAGAGGAAATACTGCTGGGTCAGCCGGAGCTGCTTGCCTTCGATGTGATTGTCGGAGGGGTAGAGGACTTTCGTGATGATCTCGGCGTTCGTCCCTTCCTCCAGGGCCTTCGTGTACTGCCCCTGGGTGAAGAGGGTCATGTCAAAGTTGCGGATGTCGCGCGCTCTCCACAGGCGGAGACGCGCCACGCGGGAGTCGCTCGCTCCGGAGATCATCATATCGTAGGGGACGGCCTCCACCTCTTCGTAATCGGTGTAGGAGACGTCGAGATGCCCGTCCTGCCAGTTTTCCTTGATATGACCGCCGAAGCGCACGTGGAAGGTACGGTCGGTACGGGGGACGAGCCAGACCTCGCCGCCCGGGAGCCAGACGTCCGGCAGCTCGACCTGCGTCCCGTCCACGATCCTCTGCTTGAAAAGTCCGTATTCGTAGCAGATGGAAAAACCGGTGGCGGGATATTCGAGCGAGGCGAGCGAGTCGAGGAAGCAGGCGGCGAGCCGGCCGAGGCCGCCGTTGCCGAGTCCGGCGTCCGGCTCCTCCTCGTAGAGCTCGTCAAGATCCGCGCCGAGCGCGCGGAGGGCCTGCCGGTATTCCTCTGTCAGGCCGAGATTGCCGAGATTGTTTTTCAGCGAACGGCCGAGCAAAAACTCCATGCAGATATAATACACGCGCTTTTTTTGCTCTTTGTTCACTTCGTTTTTGAAGCGGTTGCGTTTTTCCGTCAGAATATCGCGGACGGTGAGAGCGGTCGCTTTATAAAGCTGCTCCCGGTTCGCCTCCTTCGGCGACGTGCCGAAATAACGGGAAAGCTTGGATTCGATGTTCGACCGGATCTGTTCCGGAGTCAGTTTTTCTGCCATAGCGGTCTCCTGTGAGAAATTAGTGGTTGCAGCAAAAAGGTATTATACGCTCAAACGCCGTAGAGTTCAAGATATTTTTTGGCAGATTTGCTCCAGGAGAAGTCGATCCGCATCACTCTTGTAACATAACGGAGGTATTTTTCGCGGTCGCGGTAGAGACGGAGCGCCGCGTCGATCCGCTCGAGCAGCTTTTCTCCGCTGTAATCGCGGAAGGTAAAGCCGTTGCCGGTCAGCTTGCCGTCCTCCTCTCCGTAATCCGAGATGGAGTCGGCGAGTCCGCCCGTCTCCCTTGTGATCGGGATCGAGCCGTAGCGGGAGGCGATCATCTGCGAGAGCCCGCACGGTTCGCTCTTGGACGGCATGATAAAGAAGTCGGAGGCGGCGTACATCCGGCGGGAAAGCGCGCGGTCAAAGAGGATCAGCGAGCGCACCTTGTCGCGGTGGCGCGCTTCCAGCTCGCGGAAGAAAGACTCATACCCCGGATCCCCGGTCCCGAGAACGGCGAAGCGGACGTCCCGTTCGAGAAGCCTGTCCGCGATCTCGCAGACAAGATCCACGCCCTTGTGGGAGGCGAGCCGGGTGATCATGGCAAAGAGGGGCTTTCCGTCCCCTCCGTCAAATCCCATCTCGCGGAAAAAGGCGGTCTTGTTTTCCGCTTTTTTTTCCGGCAGGCGGGAGGAATAGCGGACGGGGATCGCCGGATCCGTCTTCGGATCGTAGGCGAGGTAGTCGATGCCGTTGAGGATGCCGGAGAGCTTGCCGGAATTGCGGCGGATCACTTCGTCGAGCCCGTGCGCGAACTCCGGTGTTTTGATCTCCTCGGCGTAGCGGCGGCTGACGGTGGTGAGCAGGTCGCAGCACTCGATCGCTCCCTTCATCAGGTTGATCGCGCCGCCCTGCATCACGGTCAGCGCGTCGTCGCCGGAGAGGGCGAAGATGTCTCCGAGGATCGCCGGATCATAGACGCCCTGATACTCGATATTGTGGATGGTAAAGACCGTCTTCATCGCGGCGCAGGCGGGGATGTGCGCGTAGCGGCGCTTGGCGTAGATCACGGTCAGCGCGGCCTGCCAGTCGTTTGCGTGCAGATAGTCGGGGAAGATGTTGAGCCGCTGCATCGTCTCCATCACGGCGGTGCAGAAGAAGGCGAAGCGTTCGCCGTCGTCGTAATAGCCGTACAGTCTTTCCCGTTTGAAGTAATCTTCATTGTCGATGAAGTACCACTTCACACCGTCGCGGTAAAGGCTTTTTACGCCGCAGTAAAGCGAGCGCCAGGCAAGCGGGATCCGCATGACGCATTCCTCCCGCATCTCGGCGCGGTATTTGTCGGAGACGGAAGCGTAGAGCGGGAGAATGACGCGCACGTCAACCCCGTCCTGCGCCGCATCCGCGATCGCGGCGGGGAGAGAGCCCAAAACGTCGCCGAGTCCGCCGGTAGCGGCGAAGGGAGCGGCCTCCGAGCCGACAAACAGGATCTTTTTTCTCATATTCTCGCACCTTTTTCCAGATAAAAAGGTCTTGTTTCATGTCCGGAGAGGTCGCAGCCGTCTCCGATGAAAACGTCCTTGTCGGTGATCACGCAGTTGAGACGGGTGTTTTTGCCGCAATAGGTGTCCTGCATCAGGATCGAGTTGCGGACCACGCACCCTGCGGAGACGTGCACCCCGCGGAAGATGATCGAATTTTCCACCGTTCCCTCGATCACGCAGCCGTCCGCGAGCAGGGAATTGCTGACCCGCGCGTCGGAGGAATAGCGGGTCGGGGTGGAGTTGCGGACCTTGGTATAGATCGGCCGGCCGGGGACGGTAAGCAGATCGCTGCGCACCTCCTCCCGGAGCAGGCTCATATTGCCGGAAAAATAGTCGGCGGTCGAGTTGATGGAGGCGTGGAAGCCTTTGTGCTCAAAGACAAAGAGCCGGTCGTTTTTCAGTTTTTTGGCGAGCGAATCGCGGAAGAGATCCTTGTGTCCGTGCGCGATCGCGTCGAGGACCAGGGACTGGAGATAGTCGCGGCGGAGGAGCATGATGTTCATGAAGACAAAATGATCGCCCGTCATGTCGGAGGTCTGCTCGGCGATATCGGTGACGCGTCCGTCCGCGTCCGTCTCAAAGATCCGTTGCTTTCCCGTCAGGGAGCGGAGGAGCGCGACCTTTTTTGCAACGACGGTGATATCCGCCGCCGTTTCCTGATGGAACCGGAAGACCTCGTTCAGGTCGAGATTGCAGATCGTGTCGCAGTCGGAGAGGACGGCGTACTCCTCTTTTGCCTTGGTGATAAAGTTGAGGATCCCCGCCAGCGCCTCGAGCCGCGTGGTGTAAAAGCCGTTTGCCATCGTGTTGTCAAAGGCGGAGATGTAGGGAGGCAGGATCTTGATGCCGCCCTGTCTGCGGGAGAGGTCCCAGTCTTTTCCGGTGCCGATGTGGTCCATCAGGGACTGGTAGTTATAGTGGGTGATCACGCCCACGTTCGAGATGTTGGAATTGACGAAATTGGAGAGCGGGAAGTCGATCAGCCGGTAGCGGCAGCCGAAGGGCACGGACGCCATCGTGCGTTTGCGCGTCATGTCCGGGATGCTCTGGTCGTGGATGTTTGAGAAGATGATGCCGACCGCGTTCATAGAGATGCCTCCTTTTTCTTTGATCTTCTGATCTCGCCGCCGGGGACGGTCTCGCCCTCGGCGATCTCGACGTGCGCGCCGATCAGGGTAACGTCCGGCGCGGCGGCGCGATCCTCGCCGATCACGGCGTTTTTCCCGATCACGACGTGGGAGTCGATGATGGAGTAGCGCACTATGGCGCCGGAACGGATAACGGAGGCGCCCATGATCACCGAGTCGGTCACTTCCGCCCCCTCTTCCACCGTCACGTCGGGAGAGAGGACGCTGTTGACCACCTTGCCGCGGATCACGTCTCCGTCCGTGAGGATGGAGTTTTTCACGACGGCGCCGTCCGCCACATAGTGGGGCGGGCTGACCGTGGAGCGGGAAAAGATCCTTCTGTTGCTGTCGCTCAGGCGGATGGGGGTCTTGGAGTTGTCGAGGAGATCCATGTTCGCTTCCCACAGGCTCCCCAGCGTGCCGACGTCCTTCCAGTAGCCCTCGAAGGGATAGGCGAACATCCTCTCACCCGCCGCGAGCATCGCGGGAATGATGTTTTTGCCGAAGTCGTTTTCGCTCTTCGGATCCGCCGCGTCCGCTTTGAGATAGGAGAAGAGCTTGCGGCGGCTGAAGATATAAATGCCCATCGAAGCGGTCGTGGAGTCGCTCTGCTTCGGTTTTTCCTCAAATTTCGTGATCCTGCCCTCCGCGTCGGAGGAGAGGATGCCGAAGCGGGAGACGTCCTCTTTCGGGACGTTGATGACCGCGATCGTGCAGTCCGCGTCGTTTTTGCGGTGGAAGGTGAGCATCCTGCCGTAGTCCATCGTGTAGATGTGGTCGCCCGAGAGGACGAGGACGTATTCGGGATCATACCGCTCGATAAAACGGAGGTTCTGGTAGATCGCGTTCGCGGTCCCCTTGTACCAGTCGGCGGAGTCCTCCGCTTGGTAAGGGGGCAGAATGCTGACGCCGCCATAGGTGCGGTCAAGATCCCACGGCTGACCGTTTCCGACGTATTCGTTGAGCACCAGCGGCTGATACTGGGTGAGGACGCCGACGGTGTCGATGCCGGAGTTGATGCAGTTGGAGAGGGTAAAGTCGATGATCCGGTATTTCCCGCCGAAGGGAACGGCGGGCTTGGCGACGGACTGGGTGAGCGCCTTGAGCCGGCTGCCCTGTCCGCCTGCGAGAAGCATGGCGACGCATTCTTTTTTCGCTTTCATAGATCTTCTGGCCTTTCTACGGTATTTTGTAAGATCACGGCGCTGAAGGAGGGAAGGGTAAGCTCTATGGATCGGTCTCGCCCGGCGGCGGGACGGGGAAGAGCGGGGATGGGCGGCGCGTCGGCGGGACCGAACTCCTCGGCGGAGGAAAAGACGGTGCGGTATTCTCCCGCCCGCGGGACGGGGAGGAGGAATCCCTCCCGCCGGACGGGCGTGCAGTTGAGGACGACGATCAGATCCTCGCCCGCGTTGCCGCGCCGGAGATAGGCGAATACGCTGTCGTCCGCGTCGTCCGCGAGCAGCCACTCAAAACCGCTCCAGCTGTCGTCCCGCTCCCAGAGCTGACGGTGCTCGCGGTAAAAGAGGTTGAGGCTGCGGATGAATTCGGAAAACCGTCTGTGCGTATCATATCCGAGCAGGAACCATTCGACCGAGCCGGAGAAGTCCCACTCGGCGAACTGGGCGATTTCGTTGCCCATAAAATTCAGTTTTTTGCCCGGCATCGTCATCTGATAGACGGCAAAGAGCCGCGCCTGCGCGAATTTGGCGCCGTAGTCACCCGGCGCTTTGTCGACAAGCGACCGTTTGCCGTAGACGACCTCGTCGTGGGAGACGGGGAGGACGAATTTTTCCGAAAAAGCGTAAACGAGCGGAAAGGTGATCTTGCGGTGGGCGTAGGAACGGTAGACCGGATCGGTCTCCAGATAGGAGAGAGAGTCGTTCATCCACCCCATGTTCCATTTGAGGGAGAAGCCGAGCCCTTCGCGCTCAAAGCGCGTCACGTCGGGGAAGGCGGTAGACTCCTCCGCGATCGTCAGCGCGTCCGGATAATTCTCCCGCATGGCGGCGTTGAGCTTCCGGAAAAAGGCGATCGCCTCAAGCGAGCGGTTCCCGCCCCGGGCGTTGGGGGTCCACTCTCCGTCCCCGCGCCCGTAATCGAGGTAGAGCATCGAGGCGACGGCGTCCACCCGCAGCCCGTCGACGTGATAGCGCTCCAGCCAGAACAGGGCGTTGGAAACGAGAAAGCATTCGACTTCGTTTCGTCCCACGTCAAAACAGCGCGTGCCCCAGCCCTTCTGCTCCTGCCGGTTGGGATCCTGATATTCGTAAAGGGGTCCGCCGTCGAACTCAAAGAGTCCGTGCTCGTCCTTCGGGAAGTGAGCGGGCACCCAGTCGAGGATCACTCCGATCCCCGCGCGGTGCGCCGCGTTGATGAAATACATAAAGTCGTGCGGCGTGCCGAAACGGGCGGTCGGCGCAAAATATCCCGTCACCTGATAGCCCCAGGAGGCGTCGAGCGGGTGCTCCGCAACGGGCATCAATTCCAGGTGCGTGTACCCCATGTCCCGCGCGTAGGGGATCAGCTCGTCGGCAAGCTCGCGGTAGGAGTAAAAAGCGCCGTCCCCGTGCCGTTTCCAGGAGCCGAGATGCACTTCGTAGATATTGAGCGGCCGGGCGTAAAAGGCGGGAGCGTTTTCTCTGCGCTGCCGCATCCACTTTCCGTCGCTCCAGCGAAAGCCCTTCAGTTCGTAAAAGAGGGAAGCGGTGGCGGGGCGCAGCTCGGCGGCAAAGGCGTAAGGATCCGCCTTCATCACCCGCCGTCCGCCGCGCTCGATCCGGTATTTGTAACGGGAAAGCGGCGGGATCCGAGCGGAGGGAAGCGCGATCTCCCACAGTCCCTCGTCGGAGACGCGGCGCATCCTGTCCCCGTCTCCCCAACCGTTGAAGTCCCCGCAAAGGAAGACCGCGTCCGCGTTCGGCGCCCAGGTGCGGAAGACGGCAAAGCGCCCTTCCCGGTGGGCGCCGAGCAGCTCGTAGGAGCGGTAGTTCGTCCCCTGATGGAAGAGATAGACGGGAAGATCGCCTGCTTTTCGTTCTGTCATACTGCCCCCGTCCTTATCTAATATATTTTATCACTTAATAATATACACGAACTCCGCGTCTTTTTCAAGGGGGACGGAAAAGTTTACAGAAAAGAAACGGATTTTTTCTTTTTTTCCTATGACGGATATGGTAGAATAAAGCAGAGGTGAGAGCATGAACGTTTATGATTTTGACAATACCATCTACCGGGGAGACAGCACGGCGGACTTTTTTTTCTACTGCGCGCGGCGCTATCCCGCCGTACTCCGCCGTTTGCCGCGGATCGCGGGCAAGGGGGTTTCCTATCTCTTCGGGCGGATGCATCTCCAGGCGTTCAAGGAAAATCTCTTCTCTTTTTTGCCTCTTTTGCCGAACTGTGAGGCGGCGGTCGCCTCCTTCTGGGACGGGCATCTCCGCTATATCAAGCCCTGGTATCTCCACCGGCAGCGGGGGGACGACGTGGTCATTTCCGCCTCGCCCGAGTTTTTGCTCCGGCCCGTTTGCGCCAAGCTCGGCGTCTCCTCTCTCCTTGCCTCGCCCGTGGATCCCCGCACCGGGATCTTTTTGGGAGAGAACTGCCACGGAGAAGAGAAGGTCCGGCGGTTCCGCGCCTTCTTTCCCCGCGGGGAGATCGAGGAATTCTTCTCCGATTCTCACAACGACGATCCACTGGCAAAGGTCAGTAAAAAAGCATTCATTGTGAAAGGAGACCGTCTCCTCCCCTGGAAAAAATAAAGAGAACGCGGCGCACAACGTGCGCCGCGCTTTTTATAGCGGAGAAGGGGGTTCTTTGTCTGCCCGGGAAGGGGAGAGGGGAGCTTCCTTTTCCTTTTTGAGACGCCTGCCGGCGATGATCCCCGCGATCAGATAATAGAGGACCCATACGTGGAAGACGATCTCGATGATCATGGTAAGCAGATGCTCCGGGGTGATCATCGAGAGGAGGAGGGCGGTGTCCGCGGCGTAAACAACGAGCGCGGGGATCAGCCACCCGTACCGCTTGGCGGAAAAGAGCCAGCAGAGGAAAAAGAGGAGGATCAGCAGAGCGGCGAGGACGATCGCAAGGGGGAAAAGCGCCGCCGCGCCGGTCTTGGCGGCCAGCTCTTTCCCGAAAGAGCAGAGAAAGAGAGGCAGGATCGCCGAAAAGGAAAGGCTGAAATCTACGTCGAGAACGACGAGGATCAGATTGGCGAGGGTAAAGACCGTCATCACGAGCAGATTCGACCGGCAGGTGAAATAACGGCGCTGATCGTACGCCCGCGTCCCCTTCCGGGGCGATGCGCCGGGCGGCGTCTGCTCTGCAGGACTGTTCATGTCGGCTCCTTTTCCGAGCGGCGGTCAGGATCCGCTCCGGCTCTTGATATACTCGTCCATGGCTTTGGCGGCGGCTTTCCCCGCGCCCATCGCCAGGATCACGGTCGCGGCGCCGGTCACGGCGTCGCCTCCGGCAAAGACGCCCTCCTTGGAGGTGGCGCCCGTCGCCTCGTCCGCGACGATGCAGCCGTGGCGGTTGGTCTCAAGGTCGGGGGTGGTCGTTCGGATCAGGGGATTGGGAGAGGTGCCGATCGCCATGATCACGCAGTCCGCGTCGAGGAGGAAGGAGGAATTCTCTTTCGGCTTCGGTCTGCGGCGTCCGGAAGCGTCCGGCTCGCCGAGCTCCATCTCCACGCACTCCACGGCGATCACGCTGCCGTTTTCATCGCCGCGGATCGCGGTGGGCGCGGAGAGGAACTTGAAGACGATCCCCTCCTCCTTTGCGTGGTGGATCTCCTCGAGGCGGGCGGGCATCTCTTCCTCGCCCCGGCGGTAAAGGACGTAGACCGTCTCGGCGCCGATGCGTTTCGCGCAGCGCGCCGCGTCCATTGCCACGTTCCCGCCGCCGACGATCACGGCGGTCTTCGGGATCATCACGGGGGTCTTGGCGCCGGGCAGATAGGCTTTCATCAGATTGATCCGGGTGAGGAATTCGTTGGCGGAGTAAACGCCGTTGAGATTTTCTCCGGGAATATGCATAAAGCTCGGCAGTCCCGCGCCGCTTCCGATAAAGACGGCTTCGTAGCCTTCCTCAAACAGCTCGTCGACCGTCGAGGTGCGCCCGACGATGTAGTTGAGCTCAAAGCGGACGCCGAGCGCGCGGAGGGAATCGATCTCCTTCTGCACGATCGCCTTCGGGAGGCGGAACTCGGGGATGCCGTAAACCAGCACTCCGCCCGCTGTGTGGAACGCTTCAAAGACCGTGACGTCATACCCCATGCGGGCGAGGTCGCCCGCGCAGGTGAGACCGGAGGGACCCGCTCCCACAACGGCGCAGCGGTGGCCGTTTTTGGGGATGTCCGGCGCGGCTTGCGCCGTCCGGTCCTGCGCGCGCATCGCATAGTCGGCGGCAAAGCGCTCGAGCCGTCCGATCGCGACGGGCTCTCCCTTGATCCCGCGCACGCACTTCGATTCGCATTGCGTTTCCTGCGGGCAAACGCGCCCGCAGACGGCGGGCAGGGCGCTTGTCTCCTTGATCGTTTCGGCGGCTCCGAGGAAATCGCCGGACGCGATCCGCGCGATGAAGTCCGGGATCCGGACGTTCACGGGACAGCCGGACACGCAGGGCATCGTCTTGCAGTGCAGGCAGCGCTGCGCTTCCTCTACCGCCATCTTCTCGGTGTAGCCGAGGGCGACTTCTTTAAAATTCTTGTTCCGGACGTTCGGATCCTGCTCGGGCATGGGGACTTTTTTTGGCGACATGTTAGGCATTGTCGATCACTCCCTTCAGACGGCAGCGGTGCGCTTCCTTGGCTTTTTTCTCAAATTCCGCGTACATCTTCGCGCGGCGGATCGACTCGTCAAAGTCGACCTCGTCTCCGTCAAAGTCGGGGCCGTCCACGCAGGCGAATTTCGTTTCGCCGCCCACGGTGACCCGGCAGCAGCCGCACATCCCGGTCCCGTCCACCATGATCGGGTTCATGCTCACGACCGTCCGCAGACCGTGCTTTTTCGCCGTCAGGACGACGAACTTCATCATCACCAGGGGCCCGATCGCGATGCAGACGTCGTATTTCTCTCCGGCGGCGAGCAGGTCCTCCAGCGCGGCGGTGACAAGTCCTTTTCTTCCGCGCGAGCCGTCGTCGGTGCAGAGGAGGAAGTTGTCGGACGCTCCCCGCATCTCTTCTTCCAGGATCACAAGGTCCTTGCATCGGAAGCCGGCGATCATATCGACGCGGGCGCCCGCTGCCTTCAGCGCTCTTGCCTGCGGCAGGGCGATCGCGCAGCCGAGACCGCCGCCGATCACGCAGGCGCTCCGGATCCCGTCAAGCTCGGAAGCGCGGCCGAGAGGGCCCGCGAAGTCGAGGATGCTTTCCCCCTCTTCAAGCTCTCCGAGCTCCATCGTTCCCGCGCCGACCTCCTGGAAGATGATCGTTACGGTGCCTTTTTCTCTGTCATAGTCGGCGATCGTCAGCGGGATGCGCTCGCTGTCCTCCGCGGTCCGGACGACGACGAACTGCCCGGCCTTCGCTTTTTTTGCGACGGCGGGCGCGTCGACGATGTATTTTTTCACGCTTTCATTAAGGATCTCTTTTTTCAGAATTCGGTACATGGTTTTCCTCCGTCAGAGTATAAAATGCTTCACGACGCCGTTCTCGTAAACCGGGTTCGTCTCACCCCGGATCAGCGGGAGGAGATAGGCGGCAAAGGCGGACGTGACGTAGTTTCCTTCCGGTGTGATGAATTCATCCGGAACGTGTTTGACTTTGTTTGCGATCTCGGAGACGGGCGCGCTCCCGAACACGACCCGGTAAGGGTCGTCCGAGAGCCGCCGGAAGACGGCGGTCCTGCCGCTCTCCCCGCAAACGGCGCGCCCGACCGCGAACGCCGCGATGTCGGACGCCTCGCGGATGTCGGTCAGGGAGGCGATGTGAGCGGCGCAGCGCTGAACGGTGGAGAGCTCGACCGCCCGCGCCTTGCAGCGGAAGGTCTCTTTGACGTGTTCCTTGAGCGCGGCGGCCGCTCCCGTCAGGATCACATGCCCGAAACGGTCTTTTTGCTCGGAGAAGAGCCCCTCGCAGACGTAGCGCCCGTCCCGGTAGCGGATCCCCTCCGAGACCGCGACGACAACGTTGGGGTGCCGGGCGAAGGCTTCTTTGAGATCCCGGTCGAAAGAGTCGAGGGAGAAGGCCCGCTCCGGCAGATAGACCGCGTCCGGCGCGCCCGAGCCGATATAGCGGCCGATCCCGGCGGAGGCTGCGAGCCATCCGGCGTCCCGCCCCATGATCTCCACGATCGTCACGGCGGGGACGGTGTAGACGGCGCAGTCGCGGACAAGCTCCGCCACGGTGTTTGCAACGTACTTGGCGGCTGATCCGTAGCCGGGCGTGTGGTCGGTCAGGGCGAGGTCGTTGTCGATCGTTTTGGGGACGCCGAAGACGCGCATCTCGTAGCCGACCGTCTCCGTGTAAGCGGAGAGCTTGGCGACGGTGTCCATCGAGTCGTTGCCCCCGATGTAAAAGAAATAACGGATATCATATTTGCGGAAGACGTCGACGGCGCGGGCGAGCGTTCCGTCGTCGCTGTCCGGCGCGGGGAGACGCGTGCGGCAGGAGCCGAGGGCGGAAGCGGGCGTCGTCTCAAGCAGGGAGAGCCGGGCTCCGTCGCGGGAGAGCGGGGTCAGGTCGGTGAGATCCCCGGCGAGCAGTCCGTCGATCCCGTTTTTCATCCCGTAGATCTTCGGGATCGTTTCCGCGTGATCGCGTACGCCGCGCAGGACGCCCGCGAGAGAGGCGTTGATCGCGGCGGTCGGTCCTCCGGACTGTCCCACCGCTGCGTTTCCAATCAGGTGCTCCAAAAGCGGATCCCCCTTTGTCAGTATTCGGAATTGCTTAATTGTCTTTATTTTACCATTCTTTTCTTTCTCTGTCAATCGTCAAGAAGAACAGATATTATCAGGATCTTAACGGAAAATCATAAAACACTTGAAAAAAGAGCCCCTCTATGATAAAATTTTTGCGATATGATTTTCCGGAAGGGAGAGAAAATGGGGAACCGGGTTTTTATCTGCGGCGTCGGCTTTGACCGGGTGACGGCAAAAGAGGCGGAAGACCGCCTTTTTGCGGCGCTTGACGGACAGGTCGGGCAGCTCTCTCTTTTCACCCCGAATCCCGAGATCGTGGAGCTGGCCTGCCGCGATCCGGAGCTGCACGCGATCCTCAATTCCGCCGGTCTCTCCGTTGCGGACGGGGTCGGCGTGATCCGCGCGGCGCGGATCCTCGGGGATCCGCTCCCCGAGAGGATCCCCGGTGTGGAGCTCGGGGAGGCGATGCTCGCCTATTGCGCCGCAAAGGGAAAGGAACGCCCGGTCTGGCTGCTCGGCGGAAAACCCGGCGTCGCGGAGAAGGCGGGGGAGAGGATGAAAGAGAAGTATCCCGGTCTTTTTGTCGCGGGTACGGCGGACGGGTATTTCGACGAGACGCAGTCGCCGCAAATCGTCGGGCGGATCGCCTCCTCCGGCGCCGTTCTGCTTTTCGTCTGCCTCGGCGCCCCCAAGCAGGAAAAGTGGATCGCCGCCCATCGCGCTTCGCTGCCCGGCGTGCGGGTCTTTGCGGCCCTTGGCGGAAGTCTCGACGTCTATTCCGGAGAGGTGAAACGGGCGCCGGCGATCTTCTGCCGGCTCGGGCTCGAATGGCTCTGGCGGACTCTGCGGGAGCCCTCCCGCATCCGACGCCTTTTCACCGTTCCGGCGTTTTTGCGTCGCGTCCGCCGCCAAAAGCGTCTCCAAAAAAGCAAAAACTGACCGGCTGTTGTGATTTTTTCCATCTTTTTCCGGCTTTCCGTCTCCGACTTGATAAATAATTAACAAAAATAAAATTTTCGCAAAAACCTATTGAGAAAAGAGAGCCTTTGTGTTACAATAGGGAACGGTAAAAGGTAACAAATCTTTATCTTATTTCAGGAGGATTTTATCATGGTAAAAGTTGCGATCAACGGATTCGGCAGGATCGGCCGTCTTGCCTTCCGTCAGATGTTCGGCGCGGAGGGGTATGAGGTCGTTGCGATCAACGATCTGACAAGCCCGGCTATGCTGGCGCACCTGCTCAAGTATGATACCGCGCAGGGCTCCTTTATCGGCACGCCCGGCGAGAACAAGCACACCGTTGTGTCCACCGACGATTCCATCATCGTCGACGGGAAGGAGATCAAGATCTACGCGGAGAAGGATGCGAACAACTGCCCCTGGGCCGCGCTCGGCGTGGACGTTGTGCTCGAGTGCACCGGTTTCTACGTCGGCACCGATAAGGCGACGGGCGAGCTGCAGGCGAAGGCGCATATCAACGCCGGCGCAAAGAAGGTCGTCGTTTCCGCTCCCGTCAAGGGCAACTGCAAGACCATCGTTTATAACGTCAACAACGAGATCCTGACCAAGGACGACACGATCATCTCCGCAGCTTCCTGCACCACCAACTGCCTCGCGCCGATGACCAAGGCTCTCAACGACTACGCTCCCATCGTCTCCGGCATCATGACCACCGTTCACGCCTACACCGGCGACCAGATGATCCTTGACGGTCCGCAGCGCAAGGGCGACCTCCGCCGCAGCCGCGCCGGCGCGATGAACATCGTGCCGAACACCACGGGCGCCGCCAAGGCGATCGGCCTTGTCATTCCGGAACTCAACGGCAAGCTGATCGGCTCCGCTCAGCGCGTTCCGACCTGCACCGGCTCTACCACGATCCTCGTCGCCGTCGTCAAGGGCAAGGACATCACCGCCGACAGCATCAACGCCGCGATGAAGGCCGCATCCAACGAGAGCTTCGGCTACAACACCGACCAGATCGTCTCCTCCGACGTCATTGGAATGCGCTACGGCTCCCTCTTTGACGCGACCCAGACCATGGTCTCCAAGATCGACGACGACACCTATCAGGTCCAGGTCGTCTCCTGGTACGACAACGAGAACAGCTACACCACCCAGATGGTCCGCACGATCAAGTATTTCGCGGAACTCAACTAAAAGGGAAGGGAAAAGGGAGAGGCTCGCCTCTCCCTTTCTTTGTAAGATGATCCGATCGACTTTATGCTATATCGAGCGGGACGGCAAGTACCTCCTGATGCACCGCACGAAAAAGAAAAAAGACGTCAATCAGGGAAAATGGATCGGCGTCGGCGGAAAATTCGAGGAGGGGGAGGGACCGGAGGAGTGCCTTCTGCGCGAGGTGCGGGAGGAGACCGGTCTTACGCTGACCGATTACCGCTTCCGCGGCAGGATCCGGTTCTTCTGCGAGGGGGCGCCGGACGAGGTGATGTACCTCTATCACGCGACCGCTTTTCAGGGGGAACTCCTCTCCGACTGTGTCGAGGGCGAACTTGCCTGGATCGGGAAGGAGGAGGCGCTCGCGCTCCCGATGTGGGAGGGCGACCGGCTCTTTTATCCGCTGATCGACGGGGAGGGCGAGCCCTTTACGATGACGCTCCGCTACCGGGGCGATACGCTGACCGAGAGTTATTTCGGCGAGCCGTAAAAGAAAAACGGGCCGATTTTTCCGGTTCGGCTTCGAGAAAAACTTCGTTGTGAAAGGAGAATAAAATGAAAAAAACGTTAGCTGTTATCCTCTTGTTGTCCGTCATGATGCTGACAGTAAGCTGTATGAATCAGAATCATACCGCGGCGGATCCGATTGCACCGGAGCAGGTCACAAGCAGTTTTTCACCCGTTGCGGGTAAAAAATACATAGCATATATTTACGTGCTCTACGTATCGAAGGACGGCTTTGCCGGCAGCGGAAATTTCAATGACGGAGTTTACGTATCATACGCCGGAGCAAACAAAGTATTTAAGGTTTTTGACACCGCGGCGGTCATATTTGACGGAGCGGATTACAAAGTTGAGGATCGAACGCTCCGCGGCAGCGATACGGATCCCGGTGACTTTTCGACGAAACAAACGATAGCAAAGGTGATTTCAGCGCGTAAATCGGACAGTAAAGCGGGCGAGCCGGTATATGAAAAACCGATCATCTATCTTTACCCGGAAAAAGATACCGTTTGCACCGTGAAGCTTGATGTGAGCGGCGGGATAACCTGCTCCTATCCGGAATATAAAGAAAACGGCTGGGAAAGCTTTATCGCAAAGCCGGACGGTACGCTGATTTTCCCGGACGGCAGCGAGTATTACGCGCTTTACTGGGAGGGCGAAGGCACGGGCGAGTTGGATTTGACGGCCGGCTTCTGCGTAAAAGGTTCCGAAACGGTAACGTTTTTATCCGATATCCTGCCGAAACTCGGATTGAACGCGAAAGAAGCAAATGAATTCATCATCTATTGGCTTCCGAGAATGCAGGATAACGCTTATAATCTCATATCGTTCCAGACGACCGCTTACACGGACAGCGCAAAGCTGACGATCACCCCTGAACCGGATACGGTGATACGCGTGTTCATGGCATACAAGCCGCTTGAAACCCCCGTTAAAATAGCGCCGCAGACGATAGAAACTCCGCAGAGAAACGGTTTCACCGTCATAGAGTGGGGTGGAGCGGCGATAAAATAAGCGATCTCATAATAAAACAGAAGACTGTTATTTTGCAGCATTCCGGATCAGGTTCGCAAGCTGACTAAAGCGACAAAACGCAAAAACCCTCTGCCGTTTTCCATACGGCAGAGGGTTTTACTTCTATGGTTTAAGACGAAGATCTGTTTTTCCGAGTCGACCGGTTTTCACGTACTGTTTTTTGATTACGCAAAATAGTCGATCTTCATCGCCCGCTTGACGTCCGAGAGGGTGGCGGCGGCCGCTTCGCGCGCTTTTTCGCTCCCTTTTTTCAGGATCTCCATCACGGCGCCGGGATCCTTTGCCAGCTCTTCACGCTTTGCGCGGATCGGCGTTAAGACCTCCTGCATCACGTTGTTGAGGAATTTTTTGACCTTCACGTCGCCGAGCCCCCCGCGCTCATAATGAGCCTTCAGCTCGGAAAGCGAGGCGTATTCGGGGAGATAACGCTCGAAGTGCGCGGGAGCGGAGAAGGCGTCGAGATAGAGGAAGACGGGGTTATCCTTGGTATTGCCGGGGTCGGAGACCTGGATGTGGTTGGGGTCGGTGTACATCGACATGATCTTTTGCCGGATCTCGTCGGCGGAGTCGGCAAGATAGATGCAGTTGCCGAGGGATTTGCTCATCTTCGCTTTCCCGTCCGTGCCGGGGAGGCGGAGGCATACTTTGTTTTGGGAGAGGAGCGCTTTCGGTTCGACCAGCGTCTCGCCGTAAAGGGCGTTGAAGCTGCGTACGATCTCCCGCGCCTGCTCCAGCATCGGGAGCTGATCCTCCCCGACGGGGACGGTGTCGGCGCGGAAGGCGGTGATATCCGCCGTCTGGCTGACGGGGTAGGTGAGGAATCCCATCGGGATATTCCCCTCGAAGTTGCGCAATTTCAGCTCCGTTTTGACGGTGGGGTTGCGCTCGAGACGGGAGAGGGTGACAAGATTCATATAATAGAAGGTCAGCTCGGTCAGCTCAGGGATCTGTGACTGGATAAAGAGCGTCGAGCGCGCGGGATCAAGCCCGCAGGCGAGATAGTCCAGCGCCACTTCGAGAATGTTGGCGCGGACCTTCTCGGGATTGTCGAAATTGTCGGTCAGCGCCTGGGCGTCCGCGATCATGATATTGATCTCGTCGTAGGCGCCACTCTCCTGCAGCTCCACACGGTTGCGCAGGGAGCCGACGTAATGCCCGATATGCAGGCGGCCGGTCGGTCTGTCGCCCGTGAGAATGATCTTTTTCATAGCAGTTCCTCCGCTGTGGTTTGAGCGTATTGTAGCACACCGGGGCAAAAATGTCAACTTCCCGCCGGCAGGTTTCAGTCGGTATAAGAGGAAAAAACGGGAAAATGCCGGGGGATGACGGGGTGGGCCGAGGAACTTACATACACGGCCAGGATCTGTTCCCACGTCAGGGAGGGATCGTCGGAGAGGACGTAATGATCGTAGTGCGCGTACCGCGCGGAAGGGGGCATATCGCCGCTCAGATGGAGGAGATACCGGTAGGATCCTGTGTCGTCCGCCTTTTCCACCGTGCTCAGCCGCGTTCTTGCCCGGAAGGTTTCTCCGTCGAACTCGATCAGAGTAAAGGTCAGCTGCGGATACCGGTCCTTTTGCGCTTTATATAATTCCTCGCTCACGCTTTCCTTGTCAAGCGTACGGAAGGAGGCGCAGACGACGGAGGCAGGTTCCTTCTTTTCGGTCTTCGCGTAAAAAGCGTCCCAGAGCTTTTTGCCGGACGTGCAGCGTGAGTTCTCGATGACCACGACGTCCTCTTTTTTTGCGGCTTCCAGCGCCTTTTCGGCAGGCAGGACGGCATCGAATACGGGCCCTGTCTCTGTCGCCGCCCGGCAGGAAAAGAGGAAGAGAGCGGAGAGAAAAAGAACGGGAAGCAGGATTCCTTTTTTCATCTTACGGGATCTCCTTTCATCAGTTCCGGAAAACGGATCTTATGACAAAAGGCACTTGCGTTCGCAAGTGCCTTTTGAATGGTGGAAACAGCGGGGCTCGAACCTGCGACCTCACGGATGTGAACCGTGCGCTCTAACCAACTGAGCTATGCTTCCGGAGCCGTGCTTGTATTATAGCACGGCGTTTCGGAAATGTCAATCAGTTTCCGCCTGTTTTTTTCAATTTACTTTCCGCTTTCAGGCGGGACTCGGTATTGAGGATACGTTTGCGGAGGCGGATGTTCTTCGGCGTGACCTCGATCAGCTCGTCGTCGGCGATGAATTCGATCGCCTGTTCGAGGCTGAGGATCTTCGGCGGCGTGAGGGTGAGCGCCTCGTCAGCGCCCTTGGAACGGATAGCGGTCAGATGCTTTTCCTTGCAGACGTTGAGGGTGATGTCGCCCGCCTTCGGATTTTCGCCGACGATCATCCCTTCGTACACCTCGGTCTGCACGCCGATGAAGAGCGCGCCGCGGTCCTGGGCGTTGAAGAGACCGTAGGAGGTCGCCACGCCCGCTTCAGAGGCGACAAGGGAACCGGTGAATCTTGTCGTCACCTCGCCCTTGAAGGGCTGATAGTTTTCAAAGATGGAATTGATGATGCCCTCGCCCCTCGTGTCGGTCATGAACTCGCTGCGATAGCCGAAGAGCGCGCGGGAAGGGATCAGATAGATCAGGCGCATCCGGGAACCGTGCTGCTCCATGTCCTGCAGCTCGCCCTTGCGGGAGCCGAGCTTTTCCATGACGGAGCCCATGTATTCCTGCGGGCAGTCGATCGTGACCCGCTCCACCGGCTCGCAGCGTACGCCGTCGATCTCCTGAAAGAGGACGCGCGGCGTGCTGCAGGAGAGCTCGTATCCCTCGCGGCGCATCGTCTCGATCAGGATGGAGAGATGCATCTCGCCGCGCCCCGCCACCTTGAAGGAGTCGGTCGTGTCGCCGTCCGAGATGCGGATAGAGACGTCCTTGAGCGTCTCGCGGTAGAGACGCTCGCGCAGATGGCGGCTGGTGACGAATTTTCCCTCCCGGCCGGCAAGGGGGCTGTCGTTGACCGAAAAGGTCATCTCCATCGTCGGCTCGCTGACCTTGACGAACTCCAGCGGTTCGACGCAGGTGACGGAGGTGATGGTATCGCCGATGTTGATATCCTCGGCGCCGGAGAAGCAGATGATGTCGCCCATCTTCGCCTCCGTTACCGGGACGCGGGAGAGCCCGTCGATCTGCGAGAGGGAAACGATCCTTGTCTTTTTCGGCGTGAAGCCGGCGTGGAAGTTGGAGATCATCGCGTCCTGATTGACGCGGATCGTGCCGCGCTCGATCCGCCCGATCCCGATCCGTCCGACGTAGTCGTTGTAGTCGACGGAGGAGACGAGGAGCTGGAGTTCGCCGTTTTCGTCTCCCTCGGGCGCGGGGATGTAGTCGAGGATGGTATCAAAGAGCGGACGGAGGTCCGTTCCTTTTTCAAACGGGGAAAGGGAAGCGGTTCCCTCCCGTCCGGAGCAGAAGATCATCGGAGAGTCAAGCTGTTCGTCCGTCGCGTTGAGATCGAGCAGGAGCTCCAGGACTTCTTCCTCGACCTCCTCGATGCGCGCGTCCGGTTTGTCGATCTTGTTGATGACGACGATCACGCGGTGCTTGAGAGCGAGAGCCCGTTCGAGAACGAAGCGGGTCTGCGGCATCGGACCTTCCGCCGCGTCCACAAGGAGCAGGACGCCGTTCACCATCTTGAGGACCCGTTCCACCTCGCCGCCGAAGTCGGCGTGGCCGGGCGTGTCAACGATATTGATCTTAACGTCCTTGTAATGGACGGCGGTGTTCTTTGCGAGGATGGTGATGCCGCGCTCGCGCTCGATCGCGTTGGAGTCCATCACGCGCTCCTCCGTCACCTGATTCTCGCGGTAGATTCCGCCCTGCTTGAGCATCTCGTCGACCAGGGTCGTTTTGCCGTGGTCGACGTGAGCGATGATGGCAATGTTTCTTAAATCATTTCTTTTCACTGCAGTACCCGCCTATCGGTAAAATTAACAGTTTTTTATGTTAGCATATTTTTCTCTTTTTTTCAAGACTTTTTTCGAAATTTGATGGAAATGGAAGATGCAAAACGAGATTAGACGTTCATGAAATATTATCGGAAAAAGGTATTGACAAGGACTTTTTGGGTGTGTTACAATAAAAAACACGGAAAAGTTAGACGTTTGTCACATTATCTTTTCCCGGAGGGATCATGCAGATCAGGCTTTTGGAAAAACCGAATATCGTCTTCGAGGTTTACCGCTGGCTGACCGCCCTGCAGGACGGACGGTCTTTCCGTGAGCTGAAGAAGCGCAGCGAAGCCGCCGGCGAGGCGGAGGCGAGGATCCTTGACGGGTGCTTTGACAGTGTGATCGCTTTTGAGGATCGCTTCCTTGCGCGGTTCCGGGCGGAGGAGGACGTACTCCGGCATCTCATCAAGGTGCGGGAGGAGATCGGCGCTCCCCTGGTTTCCTATATGCTCCACGACGCGCTCTGCCGGGAAAGACCGGCTTTTCCCGATGATGCGGAGAGCATCCGTACCCAGAGCAAGGCGACTTTTTTTGCCAATATGTATTCTCTCCTGCTCGACCGGTTCCCGATGCCGGAGTCGGACGCGGCGGTGGAGAGTTACGCTGAGTTTTTCAACTTTATCTCGCTCCTGCCCGTTTCCTCGGAGCTGAAGTGGGAGCTCTGCTCCTTCTATAACAGTTTTGAGCAGACGCGCGCTACCGTGGCGGATCTGATGCTGGAGGCGGGGGAGATCTACGTGGAAGAGTACGAAACGGTCAAGCATCACGTCGAGTGGTTTACCGCCAATTACAAAATGACGGGCGCGTCCGACCCGGTCCGCTTCCTCTCCGAGAACTATCCGGACGTTTCCGTCAAGGAGCCGGATATCCTTTACATCGTGCCGTCCCTGACCGCGGCGGCGTCCGCCGATTATCTGATGGCATACACGGGCAAGACCGTCTGCGACTTTTTCTATGCCGGAGTCCTCTCTCTCCCGCTCCGCCAGATCGCGGAAAAACCTTTTGACGAAAAGGAGTTATGCCGCGCGCTGCGCGTTCTCGGCGATCCCAGCAAGTTCGAGATCCTGCGGCAGACGGCGGGAAGACCGGTCTACGGTCTCCAGCTTTCCAAGGCGCTCGGGATCAGCACGGCGACCGTCTCCCATCACGTCTCCCAGCTCGCCGAGCAGGGGCTGATCCGGGAGCAGAGGGAAGCGAATCGGGTCTATTACCGCGCGAATACCGAGCAGCTCCTCCGTCTGGCGGATCAGCTTGACCGCATCTTCCGGGAAAAATAAAAAACGTCCTTTGCCGCGGCGGATTTTCCGCCGCGGTTTTTCCTTTCCGCAAAACGACAAGAAAAAAGAGCGGGGCGACGGGATTTTCGTATAATATTATGGGCAGAAATTGGTTGACTATTTTTGTTATTTATGTTACTATATCTTTGATTGCGGTTGTCGGAAGACGGGAGGTTTTTTCCCGGTCCGGATCTCCGCAGCTTCATTGAACGGAGGTTTGCTTATGGGTGTTTTGGCATGGCTTTCCCCGGCTGCGCTTGCGGCGGAGACAGCCCCTTCCGACCTTGCCGTGGTCCTGCTCGGCATCGGCGTCGTTTTCTTCGGGCTTCTTTGTATCGTCGGCATCTGCGCGCTTTTCGGCTGCATCTTCCGCGCCTTCGCGGAGAAAAAGCCGGTCCCCGCTTCCGCGCCCGGTCCGGATCCGGCGGAACGCGGCGCCGTCCTTGCCGCGGTATGCGCGGTGATCGCGGAGGAACTCGGGACCGACGTGTCCGCGCTCCGCGTCCATTCTTTCCGTAAAATCGATCAATAAATAATTCAAGGGAGGCAGGGATTCGTCCCCTGGTAACACAATGAAAAAATACAGAGTCAAAGTCAACGGCGTCACCTATGAGATCGAACTGGAAGCGGTGGATGCCGCCGAAACGAAAGGGGCCTCCGCAAAAGAGGCCGCTCCCGCGCCCGCGGCTCCCGCGTCGCCCGCCGCATCCGGCAAAACGACCGTCAGTTCTCCGCTGCCGGGCGCCGTCCTTGAGGTGAAGACCGCGGTCGGCGCTTCGGTCAAAAAGGGCGATCTGCTCTTCGTGATCGAAGCGATGAAGATGGAAAACGAGATCCTCGCCCCCTGCGACGGGAAGATCGCGTCCGTTGCGGTCGCGAAAGGCGCGAACGTGGACTCCGGAGCTCTTCTCTGCGTGATCGAGTAAGGGCCGTCGCTATGGAAAGACTTGTGACTTTTCTGAAGGACACGGGGTTTTACCATCTGTTCGGCGAGTTTTCCGAGCATTGGGGCAATCTCGTGATGATCCTTCTCTCGCTCTTTCTCCTCTATCTCGGGATCAAAAAGAAGTTCGAGCCGCTGCTCCTCGTCGGCATCGCCTTCGGGATGCTGCTCACCAACCTGACCGCGATCGTCCCGGGGAGCGAAATGTATCACGCCTCGTTCTGGGCCGATTTTATGACGGAGGGATCCCCCTATTATCATGATTACGGCCGCATCCTTGCGGAGGGCGGACTTCTGGATATCCTCTATATCGGCGTCAAGACCTGTCTCTATCCCTGCCTGATCTTCATCGGGATCGGCGCGATGACCGACTTCGGGCCCCTCA
>CACYYS010000007.1 GCA_902778725.1 uncultured Ruminococcus sp. | reverse complement strand
TGCCCAAAGGCAAAAACATCATTTGCCCGACAGGGCAAACATCATTCATTTTGGGCGTTTGGCACACAAACGTCCTGCTTGCAGAGGTATGCGACAAAAAACCGGCTGGAATAAGGATCAACTATCCTTACCTCAACCGGTTTTTATTTACTGTCCTTTAGAGCACCTTGCATTCGGACGCACTTTTCTTTTTTTTCAGTTCGGGATCGGCTGCGGGGTGTTCGTCGGTCCCGCGACGACGATCCGGTCCGGCTCGCCGGGGAAGGAGACGAAAGAGTAGGGGTCGACGCAGACCATCCGGGAGTGGACCTCTGTGGCGGAATTGTGGATGTGGTAGACGATCATCGGCGTGCCGTTTTTCGCGGTAAAGAAGCTGTGATGCCCCGGTCCGTAGACGTTCTTTGCCGGATCCTTTTTGAGGAAGGGGTTGCCGGCGGTGCGGGTAAAGGTCCCGAGCGGGGAAGCGGAGGTCGCGCTGCCGAGCGCGTAATTCTGGCTGGTGTAGCCGTTCGCGCTGTAGGTGAGATAATAGAGGCCGTTATGCTTGAGGACGAACGGCCCCTCGGCGACGGTGCCGGAGACCTTTTCCCAGGTGCCGGATTGGGGGGAAAGGAGGTGGACCGGTTCCCCCTTCGGCCGGAGCGTTCCCATATCGAACTCCACGCCGTAGATGTGGTTGCCGTTCTGGCATTTTACAAAATAGAGATAGACCTTTCCGTCGCCGTCGAAGAAGAGATGCCCGTCGATGGTCCTGTCATCGAAAAGGAAGGAGGTCGCGCTGTTTCGGAAGGGACCGAGCGGGGAGTCTGCCACGGCGACGCCGAGGTGCTCCGCCACGGTATAGACGAGATAGAACTTGCCCTGATATTCATACACCTCCGGCGCCCAGAAGCCGGTGGAGGAGGTCGGCGTGCCGTAGACGTCGTCTGCCTTCAGGCAGTAGCCGTGATCCACCCACTGCGCAAGATCGTCGGAGACGCTGACCTGATAGCCGGAGGTCGGGGCGTTGGTGGAGTAGAGATAGTACTTCCCCTCATGGAGGAGGATATAGGGATCGGCTCCCCGCGCCACGGGGTTGAGGTAGTAGCCGTCGATGGAGACGCCGTCGACGGTCAGGGAGACCGTCCCCGTGACCGATACGGTGTTGTCCTGGACCTTCGAGACGCCGCCGGAGAGGGTGGCGCCGGAGGCGGAGACTCTTACCGTCCCCGTCATTTTCGGCGCGGTTCCGGTCGTATTGCTCCCGACCCGGCCGACGCCGTAGACCGGGCCGCGGAAGCTGCCGCCTTGGATGATCATATCGCACTCTCCTTCAAAGGAATTCATCCCCGTCGCGGCGGTGACGTTGTTCGTCCCCGCGTTCATATAGGTGCCGCCGGTCACCGTGATCTTCAGCCGGGCGCCGGGGTCGACCGTCCCGACGGTGCAGGTGCCGTTCGAGCGCCGGTTGCCGCCGCGCAGATACGCCCAGGTGCCGGACGCGACCGAGAAGGAGCAGGATCCGTGCAGGCTGACCGCCTCCGCGGGGATGCCGCCGGAGGCGACGTTATAGCCGACGAGCAGGAGCGGATAGGTCGTGACCCCCGCCTTGAGGGTGCAGAGGACGTTCTCTCCGATCACGGTGTCGTGATAGTTGCAGACGAGGATGGAATTGGCGACGTCCGCGCGGACGGTGATATTCTCAAAGGTATAGTCGCCGTAGAGATAGAGGTTGTGGGCGATCCCGAGGCAGGCGCCCGCCGATGCGGCGTAGTCGGTCCCGCCGTAGGAGGCGGTGAGGGTGATGCGCTTTTCCGTCTCCGGCAGGTGCGTCTCATAGGTCGTGGCGTAGGGACCGCAGAAGACGACGGTGCCGCCGGTCTCCCGCAAAAGCCCGACCGCTTTTGCGAGCGAGTCGAGGGCGGCCGAGGGGCTCTCGCCCTGCCCGGAGGTCCTGCCGCCGGTCTTCACGTAGACGACGCCGGTCCGGGACTCTTCCGGCACGGTCGGGACAAAGTCCTTGCCCGAGAGCGCGGCGCAGAAGGCGCGCGCGATCTCGCCGTACTGCTCCCTGTTCGGGTGGACGCGGTCGCTCGTGTAGTGCATCATCACGTTGAAGTAGTCTTCCGTCATCGCGTAGAGGTCGATCACTTCAAACCCGCATTCCGCTGCGACCTCGCGCTGCAGCTGCTGCAGCGGCCCTTCGCTTGACTGGCGGATGATCGCCTGGTTGGTCGTTTTGATATGGGTGGCGATCAGCACCTTCTGCACCGTCGGGAGGGCGGCGTACTCCTTTGCGAGGGAGGCGAGCGCCTCCTTGTAATGCTGCGTCGCCGCATAGCAGGAAAAACTGCGGATGTCGTTGCAGCCGAGCGCGATCACGACGATATCGGCGCCGAAGGCGAGACTGTCTTTATACTGCTGCGTGTTGCGGTAGGAAAGATCGGGGGTCGACGCCTTTGCGTTGTAGGGGTCGTTCGCGGGGAGGGCGTAGGCGGACGCCTTGCCGAAATTGCCCACGACGTAATCCCCGCCGAGCAGCTTCTGCAGCTGTCCCGGGTAGCTTTCGCTCGCCTGATCGGACGTGCCCGTCCCCTGGGTGATGCTGTCGCCGATAAAGGCGATCCGCAGTTTCTTTCCGTCGGAGGGGGTAAAGCGTTCGAGGATCGGCGCGTTCGGATCGGGCGGGAGAGACGGCGCGTCGGTCACGGGCGTTTCCTCCGTTTCCGGCGCCGGGGGAAGGGGCCCTTCCGTTTCGGGGAGGGCGGTGACGGGCGCCTCCGTTTCCGGCGCGGCCGTCTCCGTTTGTCCGGCCGTTTCCGCCGGCGCTGTCGCGGCGTCCGTTTCCGCCGGCGCTGTCGCGGCGTCCGTTTCCGCCGGTGCTGTCGCCGCGTCCGTTTCCGTTTGTCCGGCCGTATCCTCCGGCGCCGCCGGCGCGGTTTCCGTTTGCGCGGCGGTATCGGTCCCGGGAGCGGCGGGTCCCGCGGACCGGCAGGAGACGAAGAGCGGCAGCGCGCCGCAGCAGAGAAGGAGCGCGAGGAGGAGAGAAAAGACCTTTTTCATATGATCGACCTCTTTTTCAGTTTGGTGGAATCAGACGGGGGAAAAGGCGCGGGCGAGGGAGAGAAAGAAGAGCCGGAGCGCGCCGTCCTTTGAGAGATAGTCCCAGATCATCGCGCCGTTGACGGCAAAGGCGACGAGCGCGGAGAGGACAAAGGCGCCGTAGAGGAGTTTTTTTGTCTGCCGCTCGGCGCGGCGCTGATAGATCAGCCAGAGCAGGAGCATCCCGCCGAGGATGAACTCCGCGGCAAAGTCGCAGGCGTAGCGGACGCCGTAGCCGCTCTCCCAGATCGAGCAGATCACGACGAGCGGACAGACAAGGCAGGTCGGCAGACCGAGCAGCAGCGCCCGCTTCCTCTCCTCCGGCAGGAGGCTCTTCCACGCGGGGCGGACCGCGGCGTAACCCCAGACGGGGAGCGCGCGGAAGAAAAGCCCGATCGCGTTGCGGTTGGCGACAAAGTAGTAGCCGTTTGTGTTCAGTGTGGAGAAATTGGAGAAGAAATAGGGGAACTCCGGCTTGAGGATCGGCGCCGCGAACAGGAAGTTGAAAAGCCCGATCAGGACAAAATCGGTGTGATACTCCGAGCGGGTAAAGTCGTTGATCGTCAGCGAGTACTGGATGCCGAAGTCAAAGAAGGAGCCGAAGCGCGCGTGATTGTAGAGCATCTGCGCGCCGCCGAGGAGGACGTAGGGGAGCAGGGAGGCGGCAAGGAAGGAGACGGTCGCGCGGCGGACCTTCCCGCCGGCGGCGGCGACGGTCTTTCTGCGCCGCGCGAGTCCGAGAGCGAGGAAAAAGAGGGAGGCGACGCAGTAGACGGCGAGGGTCGGGCGGCAGAGGACGGCGAGGGCGAGGCAGGTCGTGGAGAGGGCGAGGGAGGGGAGGCGGATCTTCCCTTGCCCGTCCGCGACGCCGGAACGGAGAAGGAGCCAGAGCCCCGCCGCGGTGAAGCAGAAGCCGGAGGCCTGCGCGATCTCGTAAAAGAGCGGAGAGAGGAAGTTATACCACACGCCGGAGGAGAACTGGAGCACGGCGAGGGAGGAGAGGAGCAGTCCGACGGGCATCCGCCGGCCGAAGAGACGGACGACCTCGCAGAAGAGGAGAGAGAGGAAGAGGATCCCCGCGCCGCCGAAGAGGAAGACGGCGGGCGGCGTCGGGAAGTAGAAGCCGGTCAGGAGATGATAGGGGAGGAAGAGGAGAAAGACCGGCGCGATCCCGTAGTAGGAATAGTATTTTCCCTCGTAAAGCAGGTGATCCCATTTGTAGGAAACGTTCTTCTGCAGGCGCTCCGACCAGTCGTAGGGGTTGTCGAGGCGCAAAAGCTCCTCCGGCACCTCGTCAAGGAGAGAGACTTGTCCCGCTTCAAAGGCGTCGACCAGCTCCTCGGTGATCTGGTTGCCCGAGGTCTGCGCGGGGGAGGAGAAGGGCGCGCCCGCGGCGTTCAGGTTGCGGAGGACGGTGAGGAGGAAGGCGCCGGCGATCAGGAGCGCGGTCATCGCGCCCGCCGCCCGCAGGAAGAGGATTTTTGCGTTTTCATAGCTTTCCCGCATCGAGGGGAAGGCAAACAGCGCGTAGAGCGCCGTCATAAGAGCGAGGAAGAAGACCAGCCGGACGGGGGAGAGGGAGAAGGGGACGGGGCGGTTGAGGGTGAGCGCGGTAACTTCAAAACCGCGCTGCTGCGGGCAGGAGAGGGTGATGCGCAGGGTGCGCACCTTCCCCGTGAGATCGAGGACGATGACGGAACTTTGGTCGTTTCCCCTCAGGACCGTCCCGGAGGCGACGTTTTGGCGCAGGGAGGCGGCGTTGCTCTCGTCCGACGCGCTGATCTTCACCTCCAGCGAGTCCGCCCCTTCGGCAAAGGAGCAGGAGAGAGCGACGGTGCCGACGCGGCGCCCGGCGTCCGGGAGGGTCAGGGTGAGGGCGGAGCCGTTCTCACGGGAGGCGTAGGGACGCTCCCCGGCGCCGGAGACCGCAAGGGAGGAGAGGGGGATCTCCGTCCGTTCATACCCGCCGAAGAGGAGATGGAAGGAGTGAAAATGGAAGAAAAAGATCTCCGATACCAGCGCGGCGACGGCGAGCAGGGCGCAGAACCGTTTTGTCCCGCGTTTGCGCGGGAAAAGAAGACCGCAGAGAAGGAAGGCGGTGAGAAAAACAAGGAAAAGGATCGTACCGACCATCGGAGTCACCTCGCATTTTCATTTCAGGTTTTGCCGGTCGGGATCATTTTACCATTCCGGCGGGGAAGTGTCAAGGCGGCAAGGTCGGATTTTTCCCCCAAATCTACCTCAAAAAGGGTTGTATCGGAGAAAAAAAACGGTTACAATAAAAATGAAGTAAAAAAACTCTGTTTTCCCGAGAGGTGATCGTATGAAAAAACTGAAAAAGATCCTGGCGTTTTTCTCGGCCTGTCTGCTCCTTATGACCTCCTGTACGCCCGCCGTCCCGGCGGATACGACCGGGGAGGAGCCCGTCACCGAGGAAAAGCCCCGCGTGGAAGATCTGTTTTTTGTGATCGGCAAGGAGGAGTACGCCGACAAGACGAAGTCCGCCTTCCTCGCGCAACTGGTCGGATTTCTCTCCGGGCACGAGTTCGCCAAGGTTTCGGCGACCCGCTGCCGCGTCGCGATGCCGGACAGCGCCTTCAAGATCTGCCGGGGCGCCTACGCCGGCAACAACGTGATGGTCAAGCACACCAACAAGCTCATCAAAAACGCGGAGACGGGGCTCTGGGAGGTCTGGAACGACGACGATTTCAGCGTGGATATCGTCAACCAGTACATCCTGCGCAATATGTATAAAAATCACGGGACCCTCGCTCCTTACTATATCACCAAGGGCTGGGTCGACTACGACGTTTACGATATGGGCGGCGGGCAGCGCCAGGTCGGCGCCTACGCCATGTACAGCCAGAACAACCAGCTCCCGCAGTTCGGCGGCAACGGCGAGTACGGCAACCGCTACAGTTTCGTTACCGAGCCGTACCTCGGCGCCGACACGCTCGGGCTGAATGCGGCGGGGATGCCCTACGTCGCGTACGAGCTCGGCAGGATCTTCGGCGAGGCGACCGGCGACCGCGACAACGTCCTCTGGTCGCAGATGTTCACCGTGATGTTCTCGCTCGCGTATTTCGAGAGCGATATCCCCACCCTGATCCGCCGCGCCGCCGGCGTGTTCCCGAAGGGCTCGCTCCAGGAGGCGATCGTCGAGGAGGTCTTCGAGCTGCACAAAACGTATCCCGACAACTGGCGCAACGCCTACAAGATCTTTGAGAGCAAGCATTACCACGGCGAGCGTACCCGCCAGACCAACAACACCATCAACTGCGGCTTTGTCCTGCTCGATCTCCTCTACGGGAACGGCGACTATCTCGAGACCTGCAAGATCGGCTCGCTCGCCGGCTACGACTGCGAGAGCACCTGCGGGATCGCCCTTTCCGTCGTCGCGATCATCAACGGGACAAAGGATCTGCCGGAGGAGGTCAACACCTACGTCTGGCAGGACGGGCAGGGTGTGATCGTCAACCTCCCGATCTCCGACAGCGGCGACACCGGCACCTATATGTACGCCGCCAAGCTCCCCGAACGGCTGAAGATCACCGACATCCTCGCGCTCTATCAGCAGAACTTTGAGTCCGTCCTTGCGGCCAACGGCGGCTACGAGGAGGACGGAAAGTACTATATCCCGAAGTCGGAATTCCTCCCCGTCGACAGCGTCAGGATCGAAAACGCCGACTTTGAGGACGGCGATCTCAAGGCCTACGCCGTCGAGGGCGACGTGAAGATCAGCGAGTTTTCCACCTCCGGCAAGTTCGCGGTGCAGATGAAAGGCAACGGAAGCATCAGTCAGCAGGTGACGGGGCTCACGGTGGGCGCCACCTACCGGCTGACGGCCTTCCTCTACGCGACCAACCCTTCCACCGCCCGGCTCTTTGCCGACTGCGGAGACGGGGAAAAGTCCGCTACCGTCTATTCCACCATCTCCCAGGCCAAGAACTATGACGAGCAGCGTACCGTCCGCCGCTCCCTGTATTTCACCGCCACGGCGGAGACGGCGACGGTCGGCGTCCGCTACGAGACGGAGAGCGACGCGACCGAGGCGATCCTCGACGATCTCTCCCTGGTCCGGACGGAGGAGCGCTCCGCCGGGACCGTGACCGTGGCCAACCTGACTTCTCCCGTCGGCACAAGCGTCCGCGTGACCGTGACGGCGGAGGAGGCGGGGCTCGCCTGGCTGAAATGGAAGTTCGACAACCACGCTTCGATCGGCAAGGCGGAGATGACGGTCAACCGCAAGACCTCCGGCGTCGCCTGCTTCTACCGCACCTCCCCCCTAAACGTCAGCACGGAAAACTTCCGCGACGATTACGTCTACCTCCCCGTCCCGCTCAAAAAGGGAGAGAACACGGTCTCCCTTACCTTCAGCGCAAGCAAGATCTTCCTTGACGCGGAGCCGGAGATCCTCTTCGTTTCCGACGCGCACGCAGACGCCTGACAGAACGTAAAAAAATTCCGGTCCGGATCCCGCGGGATCCGGACCGGAGCTTTTTCTTTTTCGGGGTCAGTCGACGGGCAGACCCTTTTCCTGCAGGTCGTAGGGGCAGATCGCGCTGCCGCCGACGGCGTAGAGGGAGGCGTGAGCGACGCCGGGCTTCATGATATAGCCGCTGTCTCCGGTCGTTCCGATCACGTCGCCGGCCTTGACCTCGGCGCCTGCCTCGACCGTGTACTCGCCCATATGCAGATAAACGGTCAAGAGCCCGAGCCCGTGGTCGATCACAACGAACTTGCCGGGATAGTCGAGATAGCCGACGTAGGCGACGACGCCGTTTGCGGCGGCGGGGACGTTCTCGCCTTTGGCGATGTTATACTCGACCGCGCGGTTCTCGTAGGTCTCGCCGGTCGCGGCGATCCGGCAGGAGTGGCCGAAGCCCATCGCGTAGGAGACGGCGTTGATCTCAACGAATTTGCCGGACCAGAGCGGGGTCTTGGCGCTCCTTTCCGCGAGGGAGGCGAGCAGATCCGTCAGGGCGGCGAGCGCCTCCGGAGAGTGGGTGGTCGCGGTGTTTTTCGCGTCGCTTTCATACCCGCTGCGGTAGGCGTTGTAGCGGGAGGTATCCGTCGTTAAGGTGAGGGTCTGGGTGACGGCGCCGTAGGTGAGGGTGAACTCATAGGAGGCGGAGGCGAGGGCGGGATCCATCACGATCAGCGCGCGGCTGGTCGTGCCGTCGGAGTAGAAGACCGGCTTGACTTCCTTTCCCTCGTAGGTCAGCGCCGGGGAGGAGGTGAAGGTGATCTTCGAGGGGTCCGCGGCGTTCTCCGCCGTCAGGACCGCGACGCCGCCGCGGATCGCGCTCTCCGAGGCGAGGGAGAAGCGCGCGGGGGCGTTCACGTCCACGATGACGTTGTAGGTCAGCGTGCCGTAGTAGTCGCGGGAGGAGTCCTCGTACCAGGAGGTGGTCAGGGCGAGGGTGAAGGAGGTGTTCTTCACCACGTTCAGCGTGCCGGAGAGCGCGTCGAACTTGCCGTCATAGAGCAGGGAGCCGTCCGCCCCGTAGACCTTTGCGTAGGCGGAGTCCGGCTTGCCGGGCAGCTCGGAGTAGGTGAAGAGGAAGCTGCCGTCGGAGACGGTGTGCTGCTTGTCTGCGGCGGAGGAAGGAACGGTGGGGAGGGTCAGGAACTGTCCCCCGCCCGCGCGGTAATGCCACTCGACCGTCTCGGGCAGCACCCGGCCGCCCTCTTCGTTGAAGAGCGTCGGCAGATCGGCGGCGGAGTAGAGGGAGTTCGCGTACGCGGTGGCGAGGAAGGGGGTGACCTCCTCGCGCGCCAGCCGGTAGGCCTTGGCGGAGGCGTCCTCGATATAGGAGTCGCTCGTGAGGCTGAAGAAGAATTTATAGGTCTTCGGCTCGTCGAGATGGAAGGTGACCTTGAAGAAGGGACTGCTGCGCAGCGGATCGGGCAGCGCCTCGATCAGCTCCGCTTTTTTGGTCATGTTGGAAAAGATCCTGCGCACGCCGGGCGTTCCTGCGTCGTTGGAGTCGTCAAAGCGGTAGGTCGCGCCCTTGAGATCGGAGATCTCCAGCGTCTCGGCGGAGCTGACGTCCGGCGGGGTCGTGGCGGTCTTTTTGTAGGAGATCAGCGCGATATAGGTAGGAACGAACAGCACCGCGATCAGGAGGATGACGGTGATCAGTCCCGGATATTTGCTCTTTTTCATGACTTTATGTTACCTCCGAGAGGAAATGGGATCCGACGTTATTTCTATTATAATATGGAATTCCCCGTAAATCAAGTGAAAAAAACAAAAAACCTCGCCCGTTCTCCGAAAAGCCTGTTGCAAGGCGGGGAAAAATGTGGTAAAATCGGGGAAAAGAACGACCGGACGGAGAACAGCGTGAAAAATCCCGTTTATCTGTCCACCGGATGCTTCACCGGGCGGCCGAACGGCAGGGATCCGCACCTGCTTTCCGCGTATCACGCGGCGCTCGCGTGCGACGGCTTCGAGTGGATGATCTATGAAGAGTTTTACCCGCGGATGCGGGAGATTTTGGCGGAGTACCGCGCCCTTTCCCTGAAGATCCCGGTGGTCCACGCCGATAAGCGGATCGGGGATCTGCTCGGCCGGAGGGGAGAAGAGAACCGGCGCGCGGCGCTCGATCTCTTTGAGCGGGATCTGGAGGCGGCCGAGGAGCTCGGCGCGCGCACCCTCGTCTTCCATCCCTGGGGGATCCCGGAGAGCGACGGGGAGGCGGCGCGGAATTTTGAGCGGATCGCGGAGGCGTTCGACCGGTTTTCCCGCCGGGGCGCCGTCCTCTCGCCGGAGAACTGCATCTGCCTCTTCTCCTCTCCGCACAAACGCCTGACCGAGCTTTTCGCTCTCCTGCCGGAGTCGGCGCAGATCACCTTTGACACCCGCGCCGCCCAGTTCCACGGGGAGACGCTCTCCTCGCTTGAGGCGTTCCTTTCCGCGGGGCGGGTGCGGCACCTGCATATGATCGACCACCGGGGCGCGCCGGGGGATCTCGACGCGCGGAAGGACGTTCCGCAGCCCGGCAAGGGCGAGGTGGATTTTCCCGGCGTGTTCGATCTGCTTTGCCGCTACCGCTACAAAGGGGGCCTTACGATGGAGTCCCCCTCGATGCGGGAGAGCGGAGTGGACGCCGCCGTGTTCAATGAAAGCGTCGCCTATCTGCGCCGCCTTGCGCGCGGCGGTCCCGCGGCGCGCAAGTGAGGATCGCTATGGAAAAGCTGCGGCCCCTGACCTTCTTTTTCTCCTGCCTTGCGCTGATCGCCGCCGTCACGGCGGCGGTCTTTCTCCGCCCCTCCGCCCTGTGGGAGACGGTCCTTGCCGCGTCCCTTTTTTCCCTTGCGCTTCTTTTTTGCATCCTTTATCGGAAAGCCGGGAGGAAGACCGGCTTTTTTCTCTGCCTTTTTCTCGCTCTTTTTGCCTCCGCGGGGCTCTTTTCCCATCTCCTTGCGGTCACGCTGCCGCGGCAGCGGATCCTCTCGCGGGGCGAGGGGACGGGGGACTTCACCGTTCTCTCGGTCAGCGACCATAACGGGGAGGAGGACTGCCTCTGTTATCTGCATACGCTCGACGGGACGCGGATCGGCGGCAAGGTCCTCCTCTCCTTCTCCTACCGGCCGGGGCTCTCTCCCGGGGAGCACGTCCGGGTACGCGCCGCTTTCTCCTCCCCGGAGGAGGATCCTTTTTCGGAGGGGACGCTGGCGCTCGGGGACGCGGATACCGCGATCCCGCTCTACGGGGAGGCTCCGTTTTCTCTTCCTCTCGCCGTGCTGCGCCTGCGTTCCTTCGTCTCCGGGCGGATCGGGCGCGCCCTCGCGGGAGAGGAGGGGGCCGCCGCGCTCTGCCGCGCCCTCCTGACCGGGGACCGCGCGGGGATCGCCCCGGCGGCGCGCCGGGATTTCGAGCGGGCGGGCGCCTCTCACCTCCTCGCCGTCTCGGGGATGCACCTCTCCGTCCTTGTCGGCGGGCTTGCGTTCCTTCTGCGGCTCTTTTTGCTCGGGAGGAAGGTCCGGGTGCGGATCCTGCTGGTCTTTGCCGGCTTTTACTGTCTTCTCGCCGGGCTCTCTCCCTCCGTTCTGCGCGCGGCCTTTATGCTCGGCTGGCACGAGCTCGCCCGCGCCGTCGGCAGGCGCGGCTCGCCGCCCGGCGCTCTCGTCTCTGCCGTCGCCTTCCTGCTCCTCTGCTCGCCCGGCGCGGCTTCTTCCGTTTCCTTCTGGCTCTCGGTTTTCGCCACCTTCGGCGTTCTTTTCGCGCTCTCGCTCGGCGAGAGGCGCGGAAAGAAGAAAAGGGGAAAGGAGAGATCACTCTTTTTCCGGGCCGTTTGCCGGGTCCTTTTCGCTTTTCTCCTCCTGCCGCTTTCCGTCGGGATTTTCGCCTCGCTCGCAGTCCTGCCCGTGACCGCGCTCGTCTTCGGCCGGATCTCCCTGCTCGCGCCGGTCACGACCCTCCTCTGCACGCCGCTGCTCGAGGGGACGCTTCTCCTCGCCGCCGCCGCGGCGCTCCTCGGAGCGCCCTTCGCTCCGCTGGCGGGCGCCGCTTCCTTCCTTTCCGGTGTTTTTTACCGGCTGATCGCCGCGCTCTCCTCCCTCCGGGGCGTTTATCTCAGCCTGGATTATCCGTTCTTCCCGGTGGCGGCGGCGCTTTTCCTCCTCTCCCTTGTGTGTCTCTTTCCGCTTTCTGTCCGCCGCCGGCGTCTCGGCGCCGTCCTCCTCTCGGTCCTCTTTCTCTCGGGATCCGCTGCCGGGATCGCCCTCACCAAGCGGGCGGAGCGGGATCTTCTCCTTTGCGCCGTCCTCCCGATGGAAAAGGGGGAGACGGTCCTCTTCTCCTCGCCGGAGGGGGTCTGCGCCGCCTCCTACGGGCGCGGGATCCGCAGCGCCGCGCAGGGCGAGGCGCTCTCCTCCGGGCTCTCTCTCCTCCACGCGGCGGAGGCGGAGCATTACCTGATCTCCGACGCGCCGACCGCCGCGCGGGCGCGCGCTTTGCTCCGCGCCGCGGACCGGGTGCTGATCCGCAACGTCTGGCTGCCGGAGGAGTGGAAGGATCCGGCGCTCGGGGAGGAGCTTGCCGCGCGCGGCTCCGCCGTCCGCTATTACCGGCCGGGCGAGCCCCTTTCCTTCGGCGATACCCTCTTTTTGCCGCAGAAGAACGCCCCGGCGCCGGGGCGGGATCTCCCCGGCGCCGCGCTCTCCGTCTCCTCCGGCGGGGCGCGTCTCCTCTATCTCTCCTCCGGCGTCTCCGAGTCGCCCGATCTCCCGCTCCGCCGGGAGACGGCGCGGGAGGCGGATCTCGTGATCCTCGGGACCGCCGGTCCGGCCGCGCGAACCCCCCTCGCCCTCACTCTCCCGTCCGGGACGGAGCTTTGCTGCGTCGGGGAGCCCGGAGAGAGGATCGCGCCCGCTCTCCGGGAGCGAGCGGAGACCGTTTTTTTCGGAGAGGGCCGGCGTTTTGCTTTGAAAAGGGAAGAAAAAAACGCGGAAAACGAGCCGCTTTCTTGACAGAAGAAGAATAAAATGCTATACTTTTCCGTATAGGATCGGCCGCTTTGCGGCCGAGGGAAGGAGCCGTATGACTTATACCTTCAAAGGCGGCGTTCACGTGGAGGAACACAAGAACACCGCCGGATGCAGAATCGAAGTGGCGCCCGCTCCGCAGCGGGTCTGTATCCCTCTCTCTCAGCATATCGGCGCGCCGGCGAAACCTCTTGTCCAAAAGGGAGACCGGGTTCTTCTGGGCCAGGTGATCGGCGAGGTGGAGAACGGGCTTGGCTGCCCCGTCCACGCGAGCGTCTCCGGCACGGTCGCCGAGATCGCCGAAAAGCGCACCGCGCTCGGCGCCGTCGTCCAGAACGTCGTCATAGAGAACGACGGGCTGGAGGAGCGCGCGCCCGGGCTTGTCGCGGCGGACAGACCGCTGCTCGAGTACACCCCCGACGAGATCGTCGAGGTGATCCGCCGGGCGGGGATCTCCGGCATGGGAGGCGCGACCTTCCCGACTTATGCAAAGATCCGCTCCGCGATGGGCAAGGTGGACCGTCTGATCGTCAACTGCGCGGAGTGCGAGCCCTACATCACCGCCAACCACCGGCTGATGCTCGAGAGGCCGAAGGAGATCGTCAACGGCGCAAAGATCCTTTTGCGCGCGCTGGGGCTCCGCCTCGCGGAGATCGCGGTGGAGGACAACAAGCTCGACGGAGCGGAGTCGGTCCGCCGGGCGGCGGAGGAGAGCCGCCTGATCGCTCTCCGCATCGTCAAAACCAAATATCCGCAGGGGGACGAGCGGCAGCTGATCTACGCCATCACCGGCCGGGAGATGCCGGCGGGCAAGCTGCCCGCGGACGTCGGCTGCGTCGTCTTCAACGCGGAGACCTGCGCCGCCGTCTGCCGCGCGTTCACCGAGGGGATGCCCCTTGTCGACCGGGTCGTCACCGTGGACGGAGACTGCGTCAGAGTGCCGAAAAACCTGCTCGCCAAGATCGGCACGCCGGTCTCCGAGCTGATCGAATACTGCGGCGGCCTTACCAAAACGCCGGAAAAGATCGTCGTCGGCGGTCCGATGATGGGCTTTGCCCAGTGGGACAAGGACACCCCCGTCACCAAGGGGACCTCCGCCGTCCTCGTCTTTTCCGCCGAGGCGGACGGAGACCGCGGAGCCGATCACGCCGCCTGCATCCGCTGCGGGCGCTGCGTGGCGCACTGCCCGATGCATCTGGTCCCCACCCTCCTGCAGACCTACGCGCAGGCGGACGATCAGGCGTCCTTCGAGGCGTACGCCGGGCTCTCCTGCGTGGAGTGCGGCTCCTGCTCCTACGTCTGCCCCGCGCACGTTCCGATCGTCCAGTATATCCGGATGGCAAAATTCAAGATCAACGCGGCAAAACGCGCCGCCGCCGCCGCAAAGAAAGAGGCGGAGGCCGCCCACGCCGAAAAGAATCCGGCGCCCGCCGAAAAGAAGGGAGGAGAAAAAGCATGAACGCACCGCAAAGACCGGAGAAGGAGACGCCGGGCTATCCCGCGCTCCTGACCGTCTCTCCCTCCCCGCATATCCGCCACGAGGACACGACCCGCTCGATCATGCTCGACGTTCTGATCGCGCTGGCGCCCGCTCTTGTCTGGGGCGTGTACCGCTTCGGACCCCGCGTCCTGCTCCTCACGGCGATCGCCGTGCTCTCCTCCGTGCTCTTCGAGTTCCTCTTTTGCCGGATCATGAAGCGGCCGGACACCGTCGGCGATCTCTCCGCGTGCGTGACGGGCGTTCTGATCGCCTTCAACCTTCCCGCCACTGCGCCCGTCTGGCTGCCGGTCGTAGGCTCCGCTTTTGCGATCCTGATCGTCAAGGAGCTGTTCGGCGGCATCGGCAAGAATATCGTCAATCCCGCGCTGGCCGCCCGCGTTTTCCTCTTCCTTTCCTGGTCGGTGCGGATGTCTGATTTCCCGGTCCTTGACGGGGTCGCCTCCGCCACGCCCTTAAAAGCCCTGAAGGCGGGTGAGCTGCCCTCCGTCTCCCGCGCCGATCTCTTCCTCGGCAATTACAGCGGCTGCATCGGGGAGGTCAGCACGCTCCTGATCCTCGCGGGCGGGCTCTACCTGCTTTTCCGCCGGGTCATCACCTGGCATATCCCCGTCGCCTATCTCGGCACCGTCGCCCTGATCACCTTCATCTTTTCCGGCAACGCCGACCACTTCGGCTTTATGTTCGCGGAGCTCTTCTCCGGCGGGCTGATGCTCGGCGCCGTCTTTATGGCGACCGACTACGCCACCTCTCCCGTCACGCCGCGCGGGCGCCTGATCTACGGCGTCGGATGCGGACTGATCACCGTTTTCGTCCGTACCTTCGGCGGTTACGCGGAGGGGGTCTCCTTTGCCATCCTGATCATGAATCTGCTTGCCTGGCAGATCGACAAGTGGGGGAGGCCGCGTCCCTTCGGCGCGCCGAAAAAGAAGGGAAAACTCCTTTCCAAAATAAGAAAGGGGGCGGGCAAGGATGCGTAATCTTCTCTACGTGCTGCGGATCGCGGGGATCCTCCTCCTGATCTGCGGCGTGATGACGGGGCTGCTCGCCGCCGTCAACGCAAAGACCGCGGACGCCATCGCGGAAAACAAACGGGCCAAGCTCGAGGAGACGGTCCGTTCCTTCTTCGGGGAAAAGGCCTCCTCCAAAGAGACCGACGCCTTTCCCCTCACCGGAGAGGTGAGCGGCGTCCGGCTCGTGAGCGTGGACGGCTCCAACGCCGGCTACGCCGTCAGCGTGACGGAAAAGGGCTTCGGCGGCGAGATCACGATGCTCGTCGGCGTCACCCTCGACGGGAAGGTGAAGGGCGTCGCCCTCCTCTCCCACTCCGAGACCCCCGGGCTCGGCGCCCGGGCGGGGGAGGAGCCGTTCCTCTCGCAGTTTGCCGGCAGGAGCGGTAAGCTCGCCGTCAAGGAAAACGTCGACGCCGTTTCCGGCGCCACCATCAGTTCAAAAGCCGTAACGGCCGGCGTCAACGCCGCGCTCGCGGCGATCGGAGGGGAGGGAGCGCAATGACCGGCACTCAGGAAAAAAAGAAGGGGCTCGGCTCCTATCTCCTTACCACCCTGCGCGAGGGGCTGTTCACCAACAGTCCGACCTTCGTCCAGCTGCTCGGGATGTGCCCGACGCTGGCGACCACCACCTCGGTCAAAAACGCGCTCGGCATGGGGCTTGCCGCCACGGCGGTGCTGATCTGCTCCAACTTCCTCATCTCGCTCTTGCGCAAGATCATCCCGAACCAGGTGCGCATCGCGGCGTATATCGTCATCATCTCCGGCTTTGTGACCGCGGTGGATATGCTGCTCGCCGCCTTCCTGCCCGATCTGTACGAGGCGCTCGGGCTCTTCATCCCGCTGATCGTCGTCAACTGCATCATCCTCGCGCGCGCCGAGGCGTTCGCGTCGAAAAACGGTCCGCTCGCCTCCGCGTGGGACGGTGTGTGCATGGGACTCGGCTTCACCTTTGCTCTGTTTCTGATCTCCACCGTGCGCGAGATCCTCGGCTCCGGGACCTTCTTCGGTCTCCGGGTCTTCTCCGAGAGCTACGAGCCCGCTCTGATGGTCATCACCCCGCCCGGCGCGTTCATCACCCTCGGCTGCGTGATCGCCGCCGTCACGGCGATCCTCACCGCCGTCAAAACAAAAAAGAAGAAGACCGCCCCAAAGGCGGAAAGGAGGGAGCGCGATGCGTGAGATCTTTCTTTTGATGCTGACCGCGGTCCTGGTCGAGAACTTCATTTTCTCCCGGTTTCTCGGCTGCTGCCCCTTCCTCGGCGTATCGGAGAAGATCGATACCGCCGTCGGCATGGGGCTGGCCGTCACCTTCGTGATGACGCTCTCCAGCGCCGCCACCTGGTGCGTCTACCACTTCATCCTGCTGCCCTTCCATTACGAATATCTCAAAACGGTCGCCTTCATCCTCGTGATCGCGTCGCTCGTGCAGTTCATCGAGATGTTCCTCAAAAAGTTCATCCCCGCGCTCTACGGGGCGCTCGGGATCTTCCTGCCGCTGATCACGACCAACTGCGCCGTCCTCGGCTCCGCCCTGATCAATATCCAGAACGACTATTCCTTTGTCGAGAGCGTCGCGTTCGGCTTTTCCGCCGCGCTCGGATTCCTGCTCGCCATCGTCATCTTTGCCGGCGTGCGGGAAAAGATGCGTTACGCCGCGCCGCCCAAGTCTTTCGCCGGCTTCCCCCTCACGCTGATCGCGGCGGGGCTCGCCGCGATGGCGTTTTCCGGATTTTCCGGCATGAGCTTTTAAGGAGGGGGAGAGATGAAAGAGATCTTACTGCCCGTCCTCTGGATCGGCGGGATCGGCGGGATCCTCGGGATCGTGCTGGCGATCGCGTCGAAGGTCTTTGCGGTCAAGGTGGACGAGCGGATCCCGAAGATCACGGAGGCGCTGCCCGGCGCCAACTGCGGCGGCTGCGGCTATACCGGCTGCGCCGCGCTCGCGGAGGCGATCGTCCGGGGCGAGGCAAAGCCCAACGCCTGCGTGGTCGGCGGCGAAAAATGCGCCGGCGAGATCGCCCGGGTGATGGGCGTTTCGGCCGCTCCCGTCGTCCGGCGCCGCGCGCAGGTCATGTGCTCCGGCACCCGGGACTTCGCCGCAAAAAAATATCACTACCGCGGCGCGGCGGACTGCGCCGCCGCCGCGCGGATGGGAGGCGGCGACAAGCTCTGCCCCAACGGCTGCATCGGCCTCGGCACCTGCGCCTCCGTCTGCCCGGTGAACGCCATCCGGGTGGAGAACGGCGTGGCGGCGGTCGACTACCGCCTCTGCATCGGCTGCGGCCGGTGCGTCTCCGCCTGCCCGAAGCATATCATCCGCCTGATCCCCTACAACGCAAAGCACTGGGTCGGCTGTATGTCGGTGGATAAGGGCGCCGTCACCCGCAGCTACTGCGACGTCGGCTGTATCTCCTGCCGCCTCTGCGAGCGCTCCTGCGAGGCGGGCGCCATCACGGTCAACGACTTTGTCGCCTCTATCGACTACGACAAATGCACCGGCTGCAATACCTGCGTCTCCAAGTGCCCGCGCAAGATCATCTGGTCCTGCACCGAGCAGGAGGACGGGCTTGTCATCACCCGCGCACAGATCCGCGCCGCGACCGACCTTGAGAAGGAAGCGGTCAGCCGCGAATCAAAGTAAGACCCGGACGGCGGCGTCCCGGCTGCTCTCGCCGTCCGGTTCCATCCGGAGATTGTCTTCCGGACCGACTCCAACGCCGCCCGGATCTTTTCCCGGATCGTCCCGCGCTGCGCCGGGGAAAAACGGCGCGGGGAGAAAGCGTAAAGAAAAAACGGACTTCACGGGAAGTCCGTTTTTCTTTTTGGCGTTTAGTCGCCGTAGAGCGGCGTGGAGAGGTAGCGGTCTCCGCCGTCGGGGAAGAGGACGACGATCGTTTTCCCCTCGTTTTCCGGGCGCTTCGCGGCGGTGATCGCGGCGAAGAGCGCGGCGCCGGAGGAGATGCCGATCAGCACGCCCTCCCGCCGGCCGAACGCGCGGGCGGCGGCGAAAGCGTCCTCGTTTGAGACGGGGAGGACCTCGTCGTAGATCCCCGTGTCGAGGACCTCGGGGACAAAGCCGGCGCCGATCCCCTGGATCTTGTGCGGGCCCGCGCTCCCGCCGGAGAGGACGGGAGAGGACTCCGGCTCCACGGCGATCACGCGCACGGAGGGCTTCTGTTCCTTCAGATAGCGGCCGACGCCCGTGACCGTTCCGCCCGTCCCGACGCCGGCGACAAAGAGGTCGACCGCGCCGTCCGTGTCGTTCCAGATCTCCGGTCCGGTCGTTTTGTAGTGGGCGTCCGGGTTCGCGGGGTTCGAGAACTGCCCGGGGATAAAGGCGCCCGGGATCTCCCGCGCCAGCTCCTCGGCGCGGGCGATCGCGCCCTTCATCCCCTTTGCGCCCTCGGTCAGCTCCAGCTCGGCGCCGTAGGCGCGCATCAGCCGCCGCCGCTCCACCGACATCGTCTCCGGCATCACAAGGATGATCCGGTAGCCGCGCGCCGCGGCGACGGAGGCGAGCCCGATCCCGGTATTGCCGGAGGTGGGCTCGATGATGACCGAGCCGGGCTTCAGCTTGCCGGAGGCTTCCGCCTCGTCGAGCATCGCGCGGGCGATCCGGTCCTTGACCGAGCCGGCGGGGTTGGCGCGCTCCAGCTTGGCGAGCAGTCTCGCTTTGAGGGAGAGGGCTTTTTCGGTGCGGGTGAGCGCGAGGAGCGGGGTGCCGCCGATCAGCGCGTCGGCGGAGGAATAAATATTTGCCATCTTTTTTTCCTTCTTTTCTGCTCGGACGGCTCGCGCCGTCCTTTTTTTGAAGTATAACACCAAAAACATACAAAGTCAATAGGTTTTATGTATTTTGTCGGAAATTTTTCCGCAGGCGGAGGAAGCGGCGCGTTTGTGTTGACAAAAGGAGGAGAAACGAATATAATAAGAACAACTCGCGGCCGTTTTTCTTCCTTTTTGATTGTGAGACGGCCTCGGAGAACGGCGGCGTCCGCGCGCGGAGGTCGCTTTTGAGGTAATGATATGAAGATCATTCTTGCAGGCGGGGGAAAGCTTGGCGCCACTCTGATCCGTCAGCTCACGGCGGAAGGCGGCGACGTCACGCTGATCGACAGCGACCCCGCCGTCCTGGAAAACGTGCAGGAGCAGTACGACGTGATGACCCTCTGCGGCAACTGCGCCGTGCGCGACACGCTCGTGCAGGCGGGGATCGGAGAGGCGGACCTTTTGATCGCCGTCACCGGGACCGACGAGGTCAACCTCCTCTCCTGCCTGACGGCGCACGGCATCAATCCCGACTTGCATACCATCGCGCGGATCCGCAACCCGGAGTATTCGGGCCAGATCTACGAGATGCGCGATATCTTTCCCCTTTCCATGTCCGTCAACCCCGATAAGCAGGCGGCAAAGGAGATCGAACGTCTCCTCAAGTACCCCGGTTTTCTCAAGCTCGACACCTTCGCCAAGGGCCGGGTCGAGATCGCGGAGCTGCGCATCGAGGAGGACAGCAAGCTCTGCGGCGTCACCCTCGGAGATCTGCACGGCATCATCCAGTGCCGGGTCCTTGTCTGCGCCGTGCTCCGGCAGGGGGAAGTGATGACCCCCTCCGGCGATTTTGAACTGCGGGAAGGGGACCGTATCTTCGTCACGGCCCCGACCAACGTCCTCTCTCAGCTCCTCTCCGACCTCGGCATCCTCTCCCGCCGTGCGAGACGGGTGATGATCTGCGGCGGCGGGCGGAGCAGCTTTTATCTGGCGGAGCAGCTCCTCAAGAGCCGGATGACCGTCAAGATCATCGAGCAGGACCGCGCGCGCTGCGAACAGCTCTCGGAGCTGCTCCCGGACGCCGAGATCATCAACGCGGACGCGACCAACCGTCTGGTCCTCGAGAGCGAGGGGCTCTCCGGCTATGACGCGGTCGTTTCCCTTACCGGGATGGACGAGCTCAACATCGTCATTTCCCTCTACGCGCACGCGAACAGCGTCCCCCAGATCATCACCAAGCTCGGCCGGGTGGACGATACCCGCGTGCTCGATCAGCTCTCCCTCGGCAGCGTCATCAGCCCGAAGGAGCTGTGCTGCTCCGGGATCGTGCGCTACGTCCGCGCCATCAAAAACCAGACGGGCGCCGCCGCGGCCGTCCATTTCATCGCGGACGGCAAGGCGGAGGCGATCGAGTTCCGGGTGGATAAGAACGCCCTCCGGCACGGCGTGCCGCTGCGCGACCTGCGTCTGAAGCGCGGCGTGCTGATCGCCTGCATCACCCACGGCAGCCGCACCGAGATCCCGGACGGCAGCTCGGTCTTCTCCCCCGGGGACACCGTCGTCGTCGTCACCAACCGCAACAGTACCATCCTCACGCTCAACGATATTTTTGAGTAAGGCAGAGACATGAACTACAAGATCATTGCCCGCATCGTCTCCCAGATCCTCGGGCTCGAAGCGCTTTTCATGCTCCCCTCGCTTTTCCTCGCGCTGGCGGAGGGGCGGAGCCGCACCGCGCTCGCCTTTTTCGCATCGGCGGGGATCGTTGCGCTTGTTTCTCTCGCTCTCTTTCTCCTTTCCCGCAGGGGAGGGAAGGAGCGGCAGTATTTCGCCCGCGAGGGGATGGTCAGCGTCGCCCTTTCCTGGATCCTGATGGGACTGTTCGGGGCGCTGCCCTTCTTCTTTTCCGGGGAGATCCCGCGCTATATCGACGCGCTCTTTGAGATCGTCTCCGGCTTCACCACCACCGGCGCCTCCGTCGTGCCGGACGTGGAGGCGCTCTCCCGCGCGGTCCTTTACTGGCGCAGCTTCAGCCACTGGCTCGGCGGGATGGGAGTCCTCGTCTTTCTGCTCGCGATCGTTCCGACGGCAAACCGCAGCACGGGCAACACAGTCCACCTTTTGCGGGCGGAGAGCCCGGGTCCCACCGTCGGCAAGCTCGCGCCCCGGATGCGCGAGACCGCCAAGATCCTCTATCTGATCTACATCGCGCTGACCGCGCTCTGCTTCCTTTTCCTGCTCTTCGGCGGGATGCCGGTCTTTGACTCGCTCTGTACCGCCTTCGGTACCGCGGGGACCGGCGGTTTCGCCGTGAAAAACGACAGCCTCGCCGGTTACAGCCCCTATCTGCAGACCGTCACGGCGGTCTTCATGCTCCTCTTCGGGGTCAACTTCACCGTCTATCACCTGATCTTTCTGAAGCAGCTCCGCCCCGCGTTCAAAAACGACGAGCTCCGCCTCTATCTCGGACTCGTCGCGGGGAGCACGGCGCTCGTCGCCTTCAACATCCGCGCGCTTTACGCCACGGCGGGGGAGACGCTGCGGCACGCCTTTTTCCAGGTTTCGAGCATTATGACGACCACCGGCTTTTCCACCGCGGATTTTGACGCGTGGCCCGTCCTCTCCAAGGTGATCCTCGTCCTTCTGATGTGCGTCGGCGCGTCGGCGGGCAGCACGGGCGGCGGCTTCAAGGTCGCGCGGCTGATCCTCGTCTTCAAGACGCTGCGGCGCAACATCCGGCGTACCCTCCACCCGCAGAAGGTGCAGGTCATCCGCTCGGGCGGGCAGGTGATCAGCGAGCGCTCGATCGAGAACACCTCGAGCTATCTCGCCGCCTACGTCTTTATCCTCCTTGTCAGCTTTCTGGTCCTCTCGTTTGACGCAAGCTCCACCACCACCGCCCTCACCTCGGTCGTCGCCTGCTTCAACAACATCGGTCCGGGGCTGGACGGCGTGGGCCCCGCCTGCAACTACGGCGCGTACAGCGTCCTCTCCAAGCTCACCCTGATCCTCGATATGCTCGCGGGGAGGCTGGAGATCTTTCCGATCCTCGTCCTCTTCTCCCGCAGCACCTGGACCAAATAACAAGCGGAGGCGTATATGAAACGGATCCTCTCCCTTCTCCTCGCAGCCCTGCTCCTTTTCCCGCTCGTTTCCTGCGGCGGAGCGCCCGCGCCCGCGCCGGAGACCGCGCCGGGAACGTCGCCGGAAACCGTCCCGGAGACCGCCCCGTCCGCTCCTTCCTCCCCCGGGACCGGAGCGCCGGAGACGGCGGCTTTGCCTCTGCCCGAGCCGCCTGTGACAGCGCCTCCCGCAACGGAGCCTCCCGCAACGGAGCCGCCTGTCACCGCGCCGCCCGAGACGGAGCCTCCCGTGACCGCGCCGCCCGAGACGGAGCCTCCCGTAACGGAGCCGCCGGTCACGCAGCCGCCGGTCACGCAGCCGCCGGTCACGCAGCCGCCCGTTACCGAGGCGCCCGCGCCGGTCGTCCTCCCGCCGGACGGGAATCTTCTCTTTGACAATCCCTCCGCCGGGATCTACAACTACTGTCCGACGGTCATCGAGGAGCCGGACGGGACCCGGTATATTTACTATTGCACGAACAAAAAATCCTATAACGTCACCGACTACATCGGCTGCCGCCGCGGCGCGCCGAACGCGGACGGGACCTATACCTACGGGGAGGAGACGCTGGTCCTCTCTCCCACGGCGGGCAACTGGGACGCCCGCCACACCTGCGACCCGTCGGTGATCCGCGGCGTTTTCCGCTACGGAGGGGAGACGTATTCCTACCTGATGGCGTATCTCGGCTGCACGTCGAGCGACAATCAGGAGAACAAGGTCGGGCTCGCCGTCGCCAGGACGCCGACCGGCCCCTTCCTCCCCGTCGGGGACAAGCCGATCGTCGATTTTACAAAGGATCCGAACGTCACCTCCTTCCAGTGGGGCGTCGGGCAGCCCGCCCTTGTCAGTCAGGACGAAGCGGGCAAGGTCTGGCTCTTTTATACAAAAGGAGATAAAAACGGCACCCGCACGATCGTCCGGACCTGTGATTTTTCCGATCTCGGCGCGCCAGTGTTCGGGACCGAGATGCGCGTCTCCGTCAAGGGGCTGAAAAACCTCAACGGCGGGACCGACATCCTCAACAACGCCGACTTCGCCTACGCCGGCGGGACCGTGTTTTACAGCGCGTCGGACTGCCACCCCAACCCCTCCGATACGCCCGATTACATCGCCGGCTCCTTCCGGGTGACGCGGCTGGAGCGCTTCACCTCCGGCGGGGTCGCCTTCACGGACGCAAACGCCTCCTGGACCGATCTTGCGACGGTCGGCCCGCAGGAGACCGGCTTTGCCCGCAACCACAACGTTTGTCTCGTCCGCGACGAGTACGGACGGCTGCCGGACCGGGACTATCTCACGGTCTGCTACACCGTCTCCGTCACGGGGACAAAGTCCCTCTGGTCCTACCGGATCTACGACTGCAACGTCGCCCTTCGCTGAAAAAAACAAAAAGAACAACGAAAGAAAACATAAGGAAAAAGGAGAAAAGAAAATGGCTTTTTGCAGAAAATGCGGAAAAGAGATCGGCGACACGCTCGCCTTCTGCCCCCATTGCGGCGCGCCCACCGGCGCGGGAGAGGGGAACGGAACGCCGAAGTGGGAGCAGACCGCTTCCGGCGGCGGGAAGCAGTCGGAGTTTGAGGAAAAGGTGAAGGAGTTCAACCACACCCCCGACTTTTCCTCCACGATCGACCCGCAGGACGCCGCGCAGAACAAACTGATGGGCGTGCTCGCCTATCTGTCCTGGCTGGTCCTGATCCCCATTTTTGCGGCGCCGTCCTCACGGTTCGCCCGTTTCCACGCCAATCAGGGGCTGATCGTCGCCATCCTCGGCACGGTGCTGGGGCTCCTCTCCCGTATCCCCGTCGTCGGCTGGATCTTCGGGCTGCTCGGGCTGATCCCCTTCGCGCTCTCGATCCTCGGGATCGTCAACGTCGCGAACGGGAAGGCAAAGGAGCTTCCGGTCATCGGCGGCATCCGCATCCTGAACTGAACAAAGAGGGAAGAAGATGACCCTTCAGCAGCTTCGCTATGTGATCACGATCGCGGAGACGGGCTCGCTCAGCCGCGCCGCCGAGCAGCTCTATATGGCGCAGCCTTCGCTGACCGCGTCGCTCCGGGAGCTGGAGCGGGAGCTCGGCGTCTCGATCTTCACCCGCACCGGACGCGGCGCGACCCTGACGGCGGACGGGGAAGAGTTTCTCCTCTATGCCCGCCAGCTTTACGGGCAGTACGAGTCCGTCCTTGAAAAATACGGCTCCTCCGGCTCCCGCAAAAAGAAATTCGGCGTTTCGGCGCAGCATTATTCCTTCGCCGTCAAGGCGTTTGTGGAGATGGTGCGCGAGTACGATATGACCGAGTATGAGTTCGCCGTCCGGGAGACGAAGACGATGGACGTCATCACCGACGTCAGCACGATGCGCAGCGAGATCGGGATCCTCTACGTCTCCGACTTCAATCACCGGGCGCTGGAAAAGCTTTTTTCCTCGCACAATCTCTCCTTCACCCCCCTGATCGACTGCAAGGCGTACGTCTATCTCTGGCGGGAGCATCCCCTCGCCGGGAAAAAGAGCGTCTCGATGGAGGATCTCCGCCCTTATCCCTGCCTCTCCTTCGAGCAGGGGGACGGCGCCACCTTTTACCTTGCCGAGGAGATCTTCAGCTCCCGCAGCTACGAGCGGGAGATCAAGGTCTGCGACCGGGCGACCGTTCTCAACCTGATGGTGGGGCTCGGCGGCTTTATCCTCTGCTCCGGCATCATCTGCGAGGAACTCAACGGAGACGACTACATCGCCCTCCCGCTCGCCGCCGACGGCGAGACCTCCGACAGCCGGATGAAGATCGGCTACCTCACCCGCAAAAACACCGTCCCCGGTAAAATGGCGTCTCTCTATATCAGCGAGCTCAAGCGGTATCTTACCGAGCATGTGGTCCCGGAAGATATAGAAAAAATCTATAACTGAGTATCGTTTTTTAGTATTTTACAAATCGTTTTGCCCGTGGTAAGATAATGCCATCGAAAAAAACGGGGCTTACCCCGGGAACACGGAGAACAAAACGATGAAAAAAGCACTTTCCCTTTTCTTGGTCCTGATCCTTGCGCTCACTCTGCTCTTTACCTCCTGCGCCAAGTCCGGCGAGGTGAAGATCGCCGTCCCGAACGATTCCACCAACGAGGCGCGCGCGCTGAAGCTCCTGGAAGTCCAGGGGATCATCAAGCTGAAGGATACCGGCGACGAGCTCGCCACGGTCCGCGATATCGCCGAAAATCCCTACAACGTGACCTTCCTTGAAGTGGAAGCCGCCCAGATCCCGAGCGTGCTCAAGGACGTGACCTACGCCGTGATCAACTCCAACTACGCGATCGGCGCCGGACTGACTCCCTTCACGACGGAGGGAACGGACGTCTCCTACCCGAACATCATCTGCGTCAAGGACGGTCAGCAGAACACCGACAAGACCAAGGCCCTCGTCGCGGCGATTGGCAGCCAGACGGTCAAGGATTACATCCAGAACACCTATAAGGGCGCGATCGTCTGCGATCTCGGCGCCGTCGGCGACGGGTACGACGCCGCTGTCAACTACGACGCGCTGAAGGGGACGAAGATCAGCATCGCCGCCTCTCCCACGCCGCACGCGGATATCCTGAAGATCGCGAAAGACGTTCTCGCCGCCAAGGAGATCACGCTGGACATCAAGGAATACACCGATTACGTTCAGCCGAACAACGTCGTGGAGAGCGGAGAGGTAGACGCCAACTACTTCCAGCACGTCCCGTATCTCAATGATTTCAACAAAGAGAACGGAACGCATATCGTCAGCGTCCTGGAGGTCCATCACGAGCCGATGGGCGTATACAGCGCGACGGAGAAAAACTGGGATAACCTGAAAAAGTAAGACCGTAAAGGAAAAAAGCAAAACGCTGCCGTGCCGCGCACGGCAGTATTTTGCGCTCAGGGGCTTTTTATGATCGAGATCAAAAATCTGTCCAAGACCTTTTCCACCGCGGACGGCCGGGTGGAAGCGCTGAAAAAGATCGACCTCACCGTCCGCGACGGGGAGATCTACGGCGTCATCGGGATGAGCGGCGCCGGGAAAAGCACGCTCGTGCGCTGTATCAATATGCTGGAGAGACCGACGGAGGGAACGGTCTTCATCGACGGTACGGACGTCGGTTCTCTCTCCGAGACGGCGCTGCGCGAGGTGCGCCGCCGGGTCACGATGATCTTCCAGGGCTTCAACCTCCTGATGCAGCGGGACTGCCTCTCCAACGTCTGCTTCCCGCTGGAGCTTGCCGGCGTCAAGCGCGCGGAGGCAAAAAAACGGGCGCAGGAGCTTCTGGAGACCGTCGGTCTGCCGGACAAGGCGCACGCCTATCCCGCGCAGCTCTCCGGCGGTCAGCAGCAGCGCGTCGCCATCGCCCGCGCCCTCGCCACGGAGCCGAAGGTCCTTCTCTGCGACGAGGCGACCTCCGCCCTCGACCCGAACACCACCCATCAGATCCTCGAGCTGATCCGGGACATCAACCGCCGGCTCGGGATCACCGTTATCATCATCACCCACCAGATGAGCGTCGTCGAGGAGATCTGCGACCGCGTCGCCATCCTCGATAACGGGACCGTCGCCGAGGAAGGGGACGTTGCCGCCGTGTTCGCCCATCCGCAGTCGGACGCCGCAAAGCGCCTCGTCTTCCCGGACGGGGCGGCGGACCGCGCGGTCGGGGAAGGAGAGACGCTCCTGCGCGTCGTCTTCAAGGGCGCGCTCGCCACAGCGACCCCGCTGATCAGCCGGATGGCGATGGAGGAGGGGATCAGCGCCAACATCCGCTACGCCTCCACCCGCTGCATCGGGGACAGGGTCTACGGCAATATGCTGCTCGGCGTGGACAGCGGCGGCGATACCCCGGCGCGCGCCATCGCCTTTTTGCAGCAAGACGACATTACCGCGGAGGTGGTATGATATGGCAGACGTTTTCGCACCGGAAAAACTGAAGGAAGCGCTCGACATCCTCCTGCACGAGATCCCGCTCGCCATCTGGGAGACCTTTTACGTCACGGTGGCGGCGACCTTTTTCGCCGTTCTGCTCGGGCTGCCGCTCGGCGTCCTGCTCGTCGCCGGGGAGAAGAAGGGCGTGATGCCGCTCCCCGCGTGGCTCTTAAAACTCCTCAACGTCGTGATCAATCTCCTCCGTTCCGTCCCGTTTCTCATCCTGATGATCATGGTCATCCCCCTCACCCGCGCGATCGTCGGGACCTCCGTCGGCACCGCGGCGTCGATCGTGCCGCTCGTGATCGCGGCGTTCCCCTTTATCGCGCGGCTGGCGGAGACCAGTCTGCGGGAGACGGACCCCAACGTGATCGAGGCGGCGCAGAGCATGGGCGCTTCCCCCATGCAGGTGATCTGCAAGGTGATGATCCCGGAGAGCGTCCCCTCGCTCGTTTCCAACGCCACGACCGCCATCACCACCATCCTCGGCTATACGGCGATGAGCGGCATCATCGGCGGCGGCGGACTCGGGAAGATCGCGATCAACTACGGCTACTACCGCTACAAATACCTTGTGATGCTGATCGCGGTCGCGATCCTGATCCTGCTTGTCCAGCTCTTCCAGAGCGTCGGGACCCGGCTTGCCGTCCGCCTCGACAAAAGGATCAAAAAATGAATGACCCGGGCGGGAGCCCGGAGAGCCGGTCCAAGCGGCCGGCTCTCTTTTTTTCTTAAAACCTATTGACATAGTAGGTAAATAGGAATATAATGGAGCCGAAAGAAAAACACGGTCCGCGCAGGCAAAAGACGCGGAAGGAAAGGAAAGAGAAGAATGGATCGGATCTATGCGGACAACGCGGCGACGACCCGGATGAGCCGGCGCGCGATCGACGCGATGCTGCCGTATCTCGATACGGTATACGCAAACCCCTCGAGCCTCCACTCGGCGGGGCAGGAGGCGGCGGAGGCGCTCTTGCGGGCGCGGGAGGAGGTCGCGGCGTGTATCGGCGCCTCTCCGCGCGAGATCGTTTTCACTTCCGGGGGGAGCGAGGCGGACAATCAGGCGCTCCTCTCCGCCGCCGCTCTCGGCGAGCGGAAGGGAAAGCGGCATATCGTCTCCACGGCGATCGAGCATCACGCCGTACTCCATACGCTGAAAAAACTGGAAAAGCAGGGCTTTTCCGTCACCCTCCTCCCGCCGGAGGAAAACGGTATGATCCGGCCGGAGGCGGTGGAGCGGGCGATCCGGGAGGACACCTGCCTCGTCTCCGTGATGTACGCGAACAACGAGATCGGCACGGTCGAGCCGATCCGGGAGATCGGCGCCGTCTGCCGGGCGCGCGGGGTGCTCTTCCACTCCGACGCGGTACAGGCGGCCGGGCATCTGCCGGTCAACGTAAAAGAGGACGGGATCGATCTGCTCGCGCTCTCCGCGCACAAGTTCCACGGACCGAAGGGGGTGGGAGCCCTCTACGCAAAAAGCGGCGTCCCCCTCGTCCCTCTGATCGAGGGCGGCGCGCAGGAACGGGGCAAACGCGCGGGAACGGAAAACGTTCCCGCCATCGTCGGGATGGCGGCGGCTCTGCGGGAAGCGTGCGAAAAGAGGGAAGAGGTCTCCGCCCGGCTGCTGCCGCTGCGCGACCGGCTGATCGAGGGGCTTTCCGCGATCCCCCACGCCGCGCTCAGCGGCGACCGCACGGCGCGCCTCCCCTCCAACGTCCACTTCTGCTTTGAGGGGATCGAGGGCGAGTCGCTCCTGCTGCTCCTCGATCAGAAGGGGATCTGCGCGTCCTCCGGCTCCGCCTGCACCTCCGGCTCCCTCGACCCGAGCCACGTCCTTTTGGCGATCGGGCGTCCGCACGAGGTCGCCCACGGCTCGCTCCGCCTCTCGATCGGGGAGGATTTCAACGAAGAACAGGCGGATTACGTGATCCGGGCGGTGCGCGAGACCGTCGAATATCTGCGCGGCATCTCCCCGGTCTGGCGGGACTGCCTTGCCGGAAAAAAACCGTTTATTTTATAAAGAAAAGAAAGGGAAAAAGAATGGCACTTTACAGCGATACCGTGATGGATCACTTCCTGCACCCGCGCAACGTCGGCTCGCTCTCCGACGCGGACGCGGTCGGCGAGGTGGGGAACGCCAAATGCGGCGATATCATGAAGATGTATCTGAAGATCGAGGAGGGCGTGATCACCGACGTCCGCTTTGAGACCTTCGGCTGCGGCTCGGCGATCGCCTCCAGCTCGATGGCGACCGAGATGATCAAGGGCAAGACCGTCGACGAGGCGCTCGCCGTGACGAACAAGGAGGTCGTCGGGGCGCTCGGCGGTCTGCCGGCGCACAAGCTCCACTGCTCGGTGCTGGCGGAGGAGGCGATCCGTTCCGCGATCCGGGATTATTATGAGCGCAACGGCATCCCTTACGACAAAAGCAAATTTCCCGAAGCGGAGGAAGGCTCCTGCTGCCGGATGGTGTGAAAAGAAAAACGGGTCAGACCGCGGTCTGACCCGTTTTTTACGCTTTGAGGCGTTCTGCCTTTTCTTTTGCTTTTTTCATGAATTTTTCCGATTCGACGAGGAAGCGGTCGTGCCGGCAGCGGCCGACGGTCTCCTCCCCGTCCCGCACGGTGATCTCAAAGGTGAGACGCCTGCGGTCGATCTCCGTCAAGACACTCTCGCAGGTCACGGTAACGCCGACGGGGTCGGCCGCGAGGTGATCCAGCTCCAGCCGGGTGCCGACGGTCGTCATCCCCGGCTCGAGGAAGGGGAGGACGCTTTCCGCCGCGGTCATCTCCATCAGCGCCGCCATCACGGGGGTGGCGAGCACGGGCAGCATCCCGCTGCCGACCTGCGCGGCGCAGTCCCGCTCGGCGACGGTGAGGGTCTTTGTGTGTTTCAGTCCGATTTGCATCGCGGCCTCCTTAACGGAAGTGCGTCGGCGAGCAGCCGTACGCCTTTTTGAAACTCTGGGAAAAATGCTTGATCGAACGGAATCCGACCGCCTCGGCGATATCGGTGACCGAGAGATCGGTCGTCTGGAGCAGTTCGAGCGCCTTGAGGACCCGGGTGTTGATCACGTACTGATGCAGCGACTGCCCGGTGCTGAGCAGCATACAGCGGTTGAGATAGTTCGGATGGTAGGAAAAACGCTGTCCGATCGCGGCGTTGGAGAGGTCGCTTGCCGGGTGCTCGTGGATATAGGTGATAACGTTCTGCACCAGGGCGGAGGTCCCGCCGCTGCCGGCGGAGATCGTCTGCCGGTAGACGGTGAGGATGATCTTTGCGAGCATGGCGGAGAGCATCGCGGCGTAGTTGCGCTGCGGGCTGACAAACTCCTTGTCGAGGCAGTGCATATCGTATTCCAGCATGTGCATATCCGGGATACAGACGGGAGACCCGAGGATCGGCGCGTCGGAAAACCGCACGGTCTCGATCCGCCGCTCGGGCTGATAGGCGGCGGCGGCGACCGGAGGGAGACAGAGGGAGATCTTCCGCGCGTCGAAGCGGTAGTCGAAGTTGACGACCATCACGTCAAAGCCGTCGGGCGAGAGGGCGGAGAGGGAATAGACGGCGTCCGGCGACCAGAGGAAGAGCGCGCCGCGCTCGGGGCGGTAGGAGACGCCGTCGAGGGTGAGGGAGGCGTTTTCGCTGAGAAAGTAGAGGATCCGGTTATCGTAGGCGCGCATATCGCGCGCCGTATAGTCGCCGGGCATATGCAGGATCTTGGCGTAGCGCACGTACGGCTTGATATCGTCAAGCAGCATATCCATGAAAAAGCACCTCTCGTTTGTAGAATTTTTCAGAGGATCCCCCGCCAGATAAGGAGCATCAGCGCGATCGCGGCGGCGATCACCAGGAGAGAGAAGAGGAACACCCAGAGGGTGTCTTTCTTTTTGAGGGCGGCGGCTCCCTTGGACTCGGGGAGCATGTGCGCGGCGCGCAGCGCCTTGACGACCGGTTTGTAGAGGAGCATCGCAAAGCCGGCGTTGAGGACGCTCTTGAGGAGGTTGAAGGGGAGGAAGACCGGGAGGATCATCCCGACGATCACGGAGCGGTCCGCGTGCATATAGAGGGGGGTGAGCAGGAGATTCCAGAGGACCATCACCGCCGTCATCGAGAGGCAGCCGACGGCAAGCCCCAGGACGGCGGAGGAGAGCTTGCGCCGCCTCCGGTAAAAGAGGGCGGCGGGCAGCGCGAACGCCGCGGAGGAGAGGAAGTTCATCACAAAGCCGATCCACGCGGTCGAACTGACCGTGACCATCTCAAGGAAGGAGACGATCAGGGCGAGCAGGAGCGAGGTCACCGGCCCGTAGAGGAAGCCCCCGATCGCGATCACCGCGTCTTTGGGCTCGTAGGTGAGGAAGGGGGCGGCGGGGAAGATGGGGAAGCGGGTCACCAGGACGAGAAGATAAGCGATTGCGGCGAGCACGCCGGTCACGGCGATCCTTTTGGTATTCTGACGGTCAAGCTGCATAAAAACACCTCCGCGGCATACGGAGCGGAGGGAAAACGGATAGCTTGCGCCGAAAAAATTCGCAAACGGTCTCTCCCATCCGGACTGTACCGTCGGTACCGGAATTCCACCGGTTCGGACACGCAGGCGTGTTTCGCGGACTATGACCGCCGGTGGGGAATTTCACCCCGCCCCGTAGACCAATTTCTGCTCTTATTGTATGCCCCGCGGGGCGGATTGTCAAGAGGCGGAACGTCGATTTTTGCAAAAAACGGGCGCCGCTTTTTTCGCAAAGAGACGAAAAGGCGCCCTTTTGGGAAAAAGACAAAAAATACTCCGGGCGGGGGACGCGCTTCGACAGGATTTTTTCTTTCTTTCCTTTATAATTTCCGTACCTGAAACGTCGTGCCGCCGTCGGGCGGGGAAAAGAGGAAGTCGTGAATACAAAAAAGGGAACGTTCGGTCCGGGGGCGGGGAGCGCGGTCCGCGGCAAAAAAAGAGAAAAAAGCGAACGGGAAGCACGCGGGAGCGCGTTCGGCGTTTTTCTGAAAAAAGGGAAGCGGCGCGCCGGGAAAAAGAGGGAGACGGGCGCGCAGCCCCTTCCCCTCTCGCGCTCCGGGGCCGGGACGGGGGCGGGAGAACGGGCCCTCCTCCCCGCGATCGGGATCGAGCCGTTTTCCGTTTTTCTGCGCGCTCTCGCCGCTTTCCTTGCCGGACTTCTCTTCTCGCGGGCGGATATGCTCTTCGGCGCTTATCCCCTCGGGATCGCGCTGCTGTGCGCGGCGGAGCGGTACGCTCCTCTCGTCGGGCTCGGGGTGTTCGCGGCCGGGCTTTCGCTCGGGGAGGGCGGGATCGTCTATTCCTTTACCGCCGTCTTCCTTTTGACGCTGCGGCTCGCCGTTTCCCTGTTTTCGGACAGGCGGTCCTTTGTTTTTCTGCCGGAGAGGAGGGGGGAGCGGCGCCGCGTCCTTTTCCGCGAGGACGTCCGCCTGCGGGCGGCGAGCGCCTGCCTCGGCGGGTTTGCCGTCGGCGTTTTTCAGATCATCGCGGGCGGCTATACCTATTATGACCTGTTCGGCAGCTTTGTCCTGACGCTCGGCTGCCCGCTCGGCGCCTGGCTCTTCTCCCTCTTTTTGCGCGAGCGTGGGCTCTCCCGTCTCCGGCTTCTTTCCGCCGCCGCTTATTCCGCCGCGGCGCTCTTTTCCCTTTCCCGGCTCGGCGCGTTCGCGGGGACGCCCGCGCTCGTCGCGGCGACGGCGCTGACCCTCCTTGTCGGCCGGGCGCGCGGGATGCTGCCGGGGACGCTGGCGGGTCTCCTCTTCGGGCTTGCGGCGTTCCCCCTCCATTCTCCGGCGCTCGCGGCGGCGGGGATGGTCGGCGGAGCGCTGGCGCGTTTTTCTCTGCCCGTCTTTTCCGCCGCCTCGCTCGTTTCCGCCGTTTTCACCGTTTTTCTCGTCGGCGGCGGGACGGCCTTTCCCGCCGTTTTGCCGGAGCTCGCCACCGGGACGGCGATCGCCGCGACCCTCCTCTGGCTCCGGGTGCCCGACCGGCTCCTTGCGGCGGAAAGGGAGCAGGACGGAGAGCCGCGGACGGGAGGACGGGACCGCGCGGGGGAGGAGCGGATGCGCGCGCTTTCCCGCTCCTTCACCTCTCTCTCCGAGATCTGTTACGCGCTCTCCGAGAGGGCAAGAAAGCCGAACGCCGGAGAGCTGCGGGAGCTTTTTGATTCTGTCTGCGACCGTTTTTGCGGCCGCTGTCCGCACGCCGCGGTCTGCTGGAGCAAAAAATACGACGAGACAAAGGCGGCGCTCGGCCGCGCGGCGGACAGTATGGCGGAGGGCAAACGTGTGACGCGGGGGAGTTTTCCCCCGTATTTCGCCTCCCGCTGCCCGAGCGTCGACCGGATCGTCGGGGAGATCAACGCGGGCGCGGGCGCCCTGATCCGCCGGCGCGCGGGCGGGGACCGGAGCGAGATCTTCGCCATGGATTACGAGTCGGTCGCTTCGCTGATCGGGGAGGCGCTCGAGGAGGTGCGCCGGGAGGGGGAGGAAGATCCCGCCCTCTCGGAAAAGGCGACGCGCTTCCTCCGGACGCTGCTCCCCGGCGAGGGGACCGTCCGCGTCGCCGGCCGGAGGAAAAAGACGCTCTCCGCCGCCGGCTTTGAGGCGGGCAGAGGCCTGCCGGACGCAAAAAAGCTCCGCCTCGGGTGTGAAAAGCTGCTCGGCTGCCCGCTCTCCGAGGCGCGCTACGAGATCCGCGGCGGCGCGCTCTCCTTTACGATGGAGGCAGTCCCCCGCTTCCGGACGGAGGTCGCTTCCCTCCGTCGGCCGAAGGCGCGGGAGCGCGCGTGCGGCGATACGGTCGCGGGCTTTGAGAACCGCGAGGCGTTTTTTTACGCGATGCTCTCGGACGGGATGGGGAGCGGGGAGGAGGCGGCGCTGACCAGCGGCGTCTGCTCCGCCTTCCTCCGGACGATGCTCACGGCGGGGAACGCGAAAAGCACGAGCCTCGAGATGCTCAACGGCCTGATCCGCACCTCCGACGGGGAGTGCAGCGCCACCGTCGATCTCTTTGAGCTCGACCTGCTTACCGGACGCGCCTCCTTTGTCAAAAGCGGCGCCGCCCCCTCCTTTGTGCGGCGCGGGGGCAGGCTCTACCGGATCCAGTCGAAGACCCTGCCGATCGGGATCATGCGGGCGGCGGACGCCGAGCAGGTCCGGTTTGCGGCGGAGGACGGGGACTGCGTCATCCTGCAAAGCGACGGGGTCGCGCAGGGGAGCGGGGACTCCCCCTGGCTGCTCCGGCTCCTCTCCCGCTCCTGGGACGGGGATCTCGGGCGGATGTGCGCCCGGATCCTCGACGAGGCAGAGAAGAACAATCCCGCCTCCGACGACCGGAGCGTCTGCATCGTCCGGATCCGCCGCGCGGGATGAAAAAAGCGCCGCTCCGACGGCCGGAGCGGCGCTGCTTTTCTCTCACTTGGAGATCTCGAGCGCGGTGTTGTAGAGCTTGAACATTTTGGAACGCTTGCGGGTCAGGAGCGAGTAGACCTCGTCCAGATCCTTTTTGGAGAGAGCCTCGAGCTCGCCGGGCTTGGACATATCCTTGTAGAGCCGGTCGAGCACAAGCGCGAGGTTGATATCCATCGGGACGATCCTGTCCTCCCGCTCGCAGATAACGAGATTGCTCTTCCCCTCAAGCAGGCAGTCGACGGCGGCGGCTCCCATCTCGGCGCCGAGCAGACGGTCGCGCAGGGTCGGCGTGCCGCCGCGCACGACGTGCCCGAGGCAGGCGTAGCGCGTCTCGATCCCCGTCTTCTCGGGGATGATCTTCGAGATCTTCTCGGCGTAGCCGGCGATCCCCTCGCTCACCATCACGATGAACTGTCTCTTCCCGTTTTTCCGCCCCTCGATCATCTTGCGGATGATATCGTCCTCGTCAAAGGGGATCTCGGGGATCAGGATCGTGGCGGCGCCGGTCGCGATGCCGGCGTGCAGGGCGATATGCCCCGCGTTGCGCCCCATCACCTCCACGACGTTGCAGCGCGCGTGGGACTCGCAGGTGTCGCGCAGGCGGTCCACCATCTCCACCGTGGTGTTGACGGCGGTGTCAAAGCCGATGGTATAATCGGTGCAGGTGATATCGTTGTCGATCGTGCCGGGCAGGCCGATGCAGGGGATGCCGTGGTTGGTCAGGTCGCAGGCGCCGCGGAAGGTGCCGTCCCCGCCGATGGCGACGATGCCGTCGATCCCCGCCGCTTTGCAGGTGGCGATCGCCTTTTGCATCCCCGGCTCGGTGGCGAACTCCGGGCAGCGGTCGCTGTACAGGATCGTTCCGCCGTGGTTGACGATGTTGGAGACGTCCCGCATCTGGAAGTCCTTGATCGAGCCGTCGATCAGTCCGCTGTATCCGCGGTAGACGCCCGCGACCGCGATCCCGCGGTTGAGGGCGGTGCGCGTGACGGCGCGGATGGCGGCGTTCATCCCCGGGGCGTCTCCGCCCGAGGTCAGGATCCCGATCTTTTTGATGTTGATTTTTTCGGACATAACAGTTTCCTCCGTATGGTCATCGGCCGGAGCCGATCGTTTTTTCCGTTTCCCGCTCCGCGGTCCCGCAGAGCAGGAGCAGCGCGTCCCGCGCGGCGGCGAGTCGCACGGCGCGGCGGCCGCCTCCGTAAACGCGGCGGCGGACCGTTTCCCCCCTTGCGGAGGAAACGGCGAGATAGACGGCGCCGACGGGGTCTTTTTCCGTCGCGCCGGTCGGTCCGGCGATGCCGGTCGTCGCCACGCCGTAATCGGCGCCGAGCTTTTCCCGGATCCCCTTCGCCATCGCGGCGGCCGTCTCCGGGGAGACGGCGGTGTACCGGCGCACCGTGCCGGCCGGTACGCCGGCAAGGATCGTCTTGGATCGGTCGGAGTAGGAGACCGCCCCGCCGGCAAAAAAGCGGGAGGCGCCCGGTACTCCCACGGCGGCGGAGGCGACCATCCCTCCGGTACAGGATTCCGCCGAAGCAAAGGTCTTTTTGTTCCGGATCAGGAGCGCGGCGAGCAGCCGCGCGGCGCCGGAAAGGGAAAGCTCGCGTTTCATATCAGGCAAAGAGCGGATGCTTCGCGCAAAGCGAGGCGACGCTCGCGCGGATCTCCTCCGCTTTGTTTTCAAAATCGACGGCGGCGAGACGGATATCGCGCGCGATCTCGCGCATCTCCCGCTCGTCCAGCCCCCTTGTGGTAACGGCGGGCGTGCCGAGGCGCAGTCCGCTTGTCACAAAGGGCGAGAGCGGGTCGCCGGGGATGGCGTTCTTGTTCGCGGTGATATGCACGGCGTCGAGCCGTGTTTCCAGCTCCTTGCCGGTGATGTTCGCCGACCGGAGATCGAGGAGCATCAGATGGTTGTCCGTCCCGCCGGAGACAAGGTCGAAACCCTCCTCCGTGAGCCCGGCGGCAAGGGCTTTCGCGTTTGCGAGGATCTTTTTCTGGTATTCGGCAAAGGCGGGGGAGAGCGCCTCGCCGAAGCAGACCGCCTTTGCGGCGATGATATGCTCGAGCGGTCCGCCCTGCGTACCCGGGAAGATCCCCTTGTCGATGACCTTTGCCAGCTCCTTTTTGCAGAGGATCATTCCGCCGCGCGGTCCGCGCAGCGTTTTGTGGGTCGTAGTCGTGACCACGTCCGCGTAGGGGACGGGGGAGGGGTGCAGCCCCGCGGCGACGAGCCCGGCGATGTGCGCCATATCTACCATAAAATAAGCGCCGACCTCCCGCGCCGTTTTTGCGATCCGGGCGAAGTCGATCACGCGGGGATAGGCGGAGGCGCCCGCCACGATCAGCTTCGGGCGGTATTCCTTTGCCTTTCTGTCCAGTTCGTCGTAATCGAGCAGACCGGTCTCCGGGTCGACTCCGTAGGAGGCGAACCGGTAATGCATCCCGGACAGATTGACGGGGGAACCGTGCGTGAGATGCCCGCCGTCCGCCAGACTCATCCCGAGGACGGGATCGCCCGGCTGCAGGAGAGCGGCGTAGACGGCGAGGTTCGCCTGGGCGCCGCTGTGCGGCTGGACGTTGGCGTGCTCGGCGCCGAAAAGCCTGCACGCGCGTGTGCGCGCCAGCTCCTCCATCTCGTCGATGTGGACGCAGCCGCCGTAATAGCGGTGTCCCGGAAAGCCCTCCGCGTATTTGTTGGTCAGGATGCTGCCGGCGGCGAGAAGGACCGCCTCGCTCGTGACGTTCTCGGAGGCGATCAGCTCCAGCCCGTCCTGCATCCTCTTGTATTCCCGCCGGATGATTTCTCCGACCTCTCTGTCATAGCGCGTGATCGCGTCGATCTGTTCCAGTACCATGGTTAATCCCCCGTTTTTTCACTTATCGTATATTGTAACATGCGCGCGCGGATTTTACAAGGAGAAAAAGAAAATTAACAAAAAAAACAACGGACGGAAAGCGAAGAAATCTTTACAGGTTTCTTGACATCGGCGGGGGTCTGTGGTAAAATCAAAATGGTATTTTATCGGGGAGACGGGGATCGACAATGGGAAAAAGCAAAAGAATACTCGTGACCTCCTGCAAGGGCGGAGTCGGGAAATCCACAATCGCCGCCAATCTCGCCTGCGCGCTCGCCATCCGGCAAAAGAGGACGCTGCTTGTCGATATGGATCTCGGCAACCGCAGCCTGGACATCATGCTCGGCGTGGAGGGCAACGCGCTTTTTGACATTTCCGATCTTGCGGCGGAGCGCGCCTCCGCCGACAAGGTCCTGCTTTCCCCCTTTTCCGACGTGCCGTTTTTCTTCTGTCCCGCGCCTTACCGGTATGACGGGACGCTCACCGAGGAAACGCTGAAAAAAGCGCTTGAAGAGCTGGAAGAGATCGTCGGGGCGGACTATACTCTCCTGGATACCTCCGGCGGGGCGGACTGCTCGGTCCGTCTCTGCGCCGCCGTTTCCTCTTCCGCCGTGATCGTGACCACGCCGGCGCCCTCCGCCGTCCGCGCGGCGGAAAAATCCGGGGATCTTCTGTTCGAGTTCGGGATCCGGGACTGCGTCCTGGTCGTCAACCGGATGGAGCGGAATATCAAAAAAGCGGAAAAGCATCTCGGCGTCAGCGAGATGATCGACCGCACGGCGGTCCGGATCATCGGGATCGTCCCGGAGGACGAGAAACTGGCTCTGTGCACCGAGCGCGGCGAGCCCGCCGCCGGCGCGAGGATCCGGCCGGACAGCGCCGTCGCCTTCTCGAACATCGCCGCCCGCCTGTGCGGGGAGAACATTCCCCTCCTTTCCGGCGTCGCCGGCGTCAAAAAAAGGAAAAAGCTTCTCCTGACGGGATGCGGGGAAGATTAAAAGAAAGGACAGAAAACGATGGAAATCGCCATCATCGCAAGCGACACGAAAAAAGAACTGATGACCCAGTTCTGCATCGCCTACTGCGGGATCCTGAGCCAGCATCATCTCTGCGCGACGCAGATCACGGGGAATTATATTGAAGAAGCCACCGGCCTGAAGATCGAAAAGCTCCTCTCGGGACACGGCGGCGGCGAGCAGCAGATCGCCTCGCGCATCGCCTTCAACGAGATCGACGTCCTGCTTTACTTCCGCTCCACGGCGCAGAAGACCGAGTGGGACGAGCCGGAGTATCAGCTGCTCCGCCTCTGCGACATCCACAACGTCCCCGTCGCCACGAATATCGCGACGGCGGAGGTCCTGATCTGCGCGCTCCAGCGCGGCGATCTCGACTACCGTGAGATCGTCAATCCCCGCTCCGAGTATAACCTCCGCCGCAAGGAAGAACAGCAAAAAAACAAGTAAGCAGGGCTTGACAACGGGAAAAAACGGGTGTATAATCACAAAAAGTGGAACGGACACGTCCCTTTCATACCGCCGCACAGAGAGAGAGCCCATCGGCTGCAAGGCTCTCCGGCAGGCGTCTGGGGTACCGCCGCTCTACCGGTAGACTCCGGATACAATCGGATACGCGCAAGAGAACAAATTCGGGTGGAACCGTGCGGAGATCATCCACACCCCGAAGGCAGAGACGCCTTCGGGGTTTTCTTTTTTCGGAGGGAATATGACAGGACAAAGCGGCCGCGCCGCCGTATATCTGATCGACTGCCCCGACTACGGGGAGGAGACGGTCGCAAAAGCGCTCGCGTCGGCGCTTTCCGCCCTCGGCGGATGGGAGGCGCTCCTGCCGGAAAAGGCGGAGCGCATCCTGATCAAACCGAACCTGCTCACCCGCGCGGACCCGGAGCGCGCGGTCACCACGCACCCGGCGGTCTTCTCCGCCGTCTGCGCGTCCCTGAAGCGGGCGGGTTACGGAAACCTCTTTTTCGGGGATTCGCCCGGAGCGCCCTACCCCGGCGCGGAGCGGATCGCGGAGGAGTGCGGCATCACCGCGGCGGCGGCGCCCTTCGGCGCCGTGCAGGCGGACTTTTCCGGCGGGCGGGAGTATCCCTTCCCCGGCGGGAGGACGGCAAAGAGCTTTATCATCGCAAACGGGGTCCTCTCCTGCGACCGGATCGTCAACGTCTGCAAGCTCAAGACCCATATGCTCGAGCGGATGACCGGCGCGCAGAAGAACCTGTTCGGCATCGTCTACGGTCTGAACAAGGGCGCCTGCCACGTCAAGTACCCGAACGCCGCGGATTTCGCGGGGATGCTCGCCGATCTCAACCGCGCGTTCCCTCCCGTTTTGCACGTGATGGACGCGGTGGACGCGATGGAGGGCAACGGCCCCCATAACGGAACGAAAAAGCATCTCGGCAAGCTCCTCGTCTCGACCGACCCGGTCGCCCTCGACGTGGTAGCCTGCTCCCTGATCGCGCTCGATCCCGCGCTCGTCCCCACCAACCGGCGGGGCGCGATGGCCGGCGTCGGCACCGACGACCCCGCCCGCATCGACGTCTGGGCGGGCGGCGAGCGCCTGACCCCCGGGGAGGTGCGCGAGCGGTACGGGGACGCGGCGTTTGACGTGTACCGCGGCAAGGCGGACCGCGGCAACGTCCGCCAGCTCCGCTTCCTCTCCCCGCTGCTCAAAAAGCGCCCCCGCATCGATCCCGACCGCTGCGTCTCCTGCGGCGTCTGCGTCCGCTCCTGTCCGCTCGAGCCGAAGGCCCTTGCCGTACCGGAGGGGAAGCGCGTTCCCGTCTACGACTACAAGCGCTGCATCCGGTGCTTTTGCTGCCAGGAAATGTGTCCCCACGGCGCGATCTCGGTCAAAACGACCCTCCTCGCCCGCCTGGTCGACCGCAATTTGAAATAAAAAACAAATCGGAATAAAGAAAGGAAAACAGTCATGATCCAGATCAGATTCGGTGAAAAGGCCGTCTCCGTCGAACGGGGAACGACCGTCTACGAGGCCGCCCGCGCGGCGGAAGCGATCTCCCGCGACGTGCTTTCCGCCGGGATCGGCGGGGAGACCGTCGACCTGACGACTCCCCTCACGGAGGACGCCTCCGTCTCCCTCTATACCTTTGAGGATCCGGAGGGCAAAAAGACCTTCTGGCATACGGCGTCCCATATCCTCGCGCAGGCGGTCAAGCGCCTCTATCCCGCGACAAAGCTGACGATCGGCCCCGCGACGGAGAGCGGGTTTTACTATGACTTCGATACGGCGGAGCCGATGGGCCCCGACCAGCTCGCGGCGATCGAGAGCGAGATGGCGAAGATCGTCAAGGAAAATCTGAAGATCGAGCGCTTCACCCTCCCCCGCGAGGAGGCGAAGGCGCTGATGCGCGAGGCGGGCGAGCCGTGGAAGGTCCTCCTCATCGACCGCGTTCCGGAGGGGGAGGAGATCTCCTTCTACCGGCAGGGAGAGTTCACCGATCTCTGCGCGGGCCCGCACCTCTTCTCCACCGGCGCCGTCAAGGCCGCCAAGCTCCTGCAGTGCACCGGCGCTTACTGGGAGGGGGACGCGAAGAACCAGGTCCTCAAGCGCGTGTACGGCGTCGCCTTCCCGAAAAAGGCGGAGCTCGACGCCTACCTTGCGCAGATGGAGGAGGCGCAGAAGCGCGACCACAACAAGATCGGGCGGGAGCTCGAATACTTCACCACCGTCGACTATATCGGACAGGGACTCCCGATCCTGCTCCCGAAGGGCGCGAAGGTCATCCAGATCCTCTCCCGCTTTGTCGAGGACGAGGAGGCGCGCCGCGGCTGGCAGCTCACCAAGACCCCGTATATGGCAAAGCGCGATCTCTACAAGATCTCCGGTCACTGGGACCATTACCGGGACGGGATGTTCATCCTCGGGGATCCCGACGACGAGGAGAAGGAGTGCTTTGCGCTCCGGCCGATGACCTGCCCCTTCCAGTACCAGTGCTATCTCAACCGCGCGCGTTCCTACCGCGACCTCCCGCTCCGCTACGACGAGACGTCCACCCTCTTCCGCAACGAGGACTCGGGCGAGATGCACGGTCTGATCCGCGTCCGTCAGTTCACGATCTCCGAGGGACATCTGATGTGCACCCCCGAGCAGCTCGAGGAGGAGTTCGCCTCCTGCCTGGATCTCGCGATCTATATGCTGAAGACCGTCGGACTTTACGACGACGTCTCCTACCGCTTCTCGCAGTGGGATCCGAAGGATACGGAGAAGTATATCGGCACACAGGCGGACTGGGACGAGGCGCAGGGCGCGATGAAGCGCATCCTCGACGACCTGAAGATCCCCTATAAGATCGGCGTCGGCGAGGCCGCCTTCTACGGGCCGAAGCTCGATATCCAGATCAAAAACGTCTTCGGCAAGGAGGACACGCTGATCACGATCCAGATCGACCAGTTCCTCGCGGAAAAGTTCGGGATGGAGTACACCGACCGCGACGGGGCAAAGAAGCGTCCGGTCATTATTCACCGCACCTCGATCGGCTGCTATGAGCGCACCCTCGCGCTGCTGCTCGAAAAATACGCGGGCGCCCTGCCGATGTGGATGTCCCCCGAGCAGATCCGGATCCTCCCGATCTCCGACAGCCACAACGGGTATTGCGACGCGCTCGCCGCCGACCTTTCGGCAAAGGGCTTCCGCGTCACGGTGGACAAACGGTCGGAGAAGACCGGCTGGAAGATCCGCAGCGCCCAGATGGACAAGATCCCGTATATGCTGATCATCGGCGACAAGGAGGTGGAGGGAGGCTCCGTCTCCGTCCGCAACCGCGTCGGCGAGCAGTACCCGATGGAGCGCGAGGCGTTTTTTGCCAAGATGGAACGCGAGGAAAAGGAAAAAACGCTGGAAAACAGATAACGGATAAAAAAGAGAAGGGGAACGCAGTCCGGCGTTCCCCTTCTCTTTCTTTGCTGTCAGTCGTTTTTCACAAGGTCTTCTGCGGCGTCGCCGACCTTTTCGGCGGCGTCCTTTGCGGCGTCTCCGATCTCTTTCGCCGCGTCTTCGATCGCGTCGCCGACCTTTTCGGCGGCGTCCTCGCCCTCGTCGTCCTCGTCCTCGTCGTCTTCCGCGCGGCAGGAAGAGAGCGCGGCCTTGATCTTCGGCTCAAGCGCCTTCACCGCGGCGATGACGCCGCAGATCACGGTCAGGACGCCGATGATCAGGAGCACCGTCTTGATCGCGCCGGACTTGCTTTGTTTCGGTTCGTACATATCCATTCCCCCTTTTCGGTTTTTCTTCTCTTATAGTGTAACAAAAAGGGGAAAACAATGCAAGCGTCAGATTGTGAATTTTTCCCATGGAACGCAGCCGGAGAAAACGTCTCCCCGGTCCGCGCGAGTGGGAAAGGATCCCCTTTGCCGGAAGGCGGCGGAGGGTACTTCTGATCCTTTTCTGTCGCGCGTGACCGAACGGCAAGGTCGCGCGCTTTTTTGTTGCGCCGACGGAAAAACAAAAACTGAATAAAACGGAGGGTATCATGAAAACCAAATTGCGTGTTTTTTCTCTTCTTTCCGCACTCTTTCTTCTTTTCTCCTTTGTTGGCTCTCTTTCTTCCGTTACCGCTGCGCCGGACAGCGCCACAGAGACTTTCCCCGTCCCGGATATCATCACCCCGGGCGAGCTCGCCGAACGCCGCTACGTCGGCAGAGTCCCGTCCGAAGAACAGGACTTGTACTCCTTTGTCTTTCTGAATGAAGACGGATCCTATACGCTCCGGATGTTCAAGCACCCCGTCAAGTATCAGGACGGATCCGGCAAGATCCGCGACATTTCCCTTTCTCTTGCCAAACAGCCGGACGGAAGGATCACGCAAGCTGATCATTTTGTCAAAACAACTTTCGGGAAAACGCTTGACGGAGGGATCGCTCTTGAATGGCAGGACGTTTCCCTCTCTTTGATCCCGGAAACGCAAGAGCGCGTCTCCGCCGTTCTCTCGGAGGATGAAAAGACGGTTTCCTACGCGCTTGATCGCTCGACCTCCTACCTCTACGGATTGACTTACGCCGGATTCAAGGAGGATATCGTCGTTTCTTCCTACACGGGACAGACGGAATACGCCTTCACTCTGTATACAAACGGTCTTGAGCCGGTGGAAGTGCAGGGGATGTGGTATCTCGCGGACGACCGGGGCGAGCTGCAGGCGGCGATCGGCGACGTGATCGTCTTTACCGCGGACGAAAAGAACAACGCCCTCGGCGCTCTTCGGATGGAAACGGTGAAGGAGGGGGAGGAATACCGGATGACGGTCCTCCTCGACGACGCCTATCTGCGCGACGAGGCGACCGCTTATCCGATCCGGATCGATCCGACGATCGAGATCAACTACGCAAACAGCGGCTCCGGCGCCATTGAGGACGTGACGCTCAACAGTCTCGACGACTCGGACGGATACTCCTGGTCTCTCTATGTGGGCAAGCGCGATACCTTCGGGATCTCGCGCGCTTTGATGAAGTTCCCGGGGTTGAATCTTTCGGCGCTCCCGGTAGCGGACTGTATCTATTCCGCCGAAGTGGAGATCCGCGATCTTCTTTGTGAAGGCCAAGTCATGTGTGTTGATTGCCACGTTTTTACAGGGAACGTTTGGAGCGAAAGCACCGCAAGCTGGGCAAATGTAAACGCAAACAGTTACGGAATAAACCTTTCATCAAAAAACGTTTCGTATGCCTATGGGCTACAGCAGCCAGACGAACACTGGTATTCTTTTGACATTTTGGACGCAGTAAAAGGCTGGAAAACGGGGTCGTACTATCAAAGCAAAGGGATTCTTTTCAAGGCAATCTATTCGGTCGAGTATGGAAATGATTATTTGTGGAAAACCTTTTCCTCTTTCAACCGTTCCGTTTATCAGCCGTCGCTGACTGTAACATACTCGTTTCCGTCGATACTTCAGCAAGGGGTATATGCGCTGGCAAAACAAGATACAGCGTCTTTTGCTTGCTGCAATACAATTACCGGAAATACATATTTGACCCAGCAAACATTTGCAGCTCCACCAGCGAGTGAAACAGAACGATATGCCATGTTCAAAATAATATATCGGTCACTGACAAACGATTACGTTATCAGGAGTATGACAAACAACGAGGTTGTTATATATGCAGATGCCGGATATAACGCTCCTCGATCAATCAGAATGCAAAATTTCAACGATTCCGACATCCCTGCTGAAAAAGCATGGAAGTTTACAGCAACCGCCGACGGCTTTTATTACATTTTTTGCATTTTGAACGGAACGACATATTATATGTATATGCCTTCGAGCGGAAATCTGGGATTGACAACAAATAGCGCCAGCAGCGGAACAAAATGGAGTTTCAAGCAGTACACCGGACAGACTTTCAGAGGCTGGGGACAAATGGGAACATGGCCGGAGCATATTGAAAACGGGAGCAGTGTCACTATAGAGGCTTATATCTATTCGACTGTTATCGGAGAGAATCGGGCTTGGTTCAGAAACGGTTCTGTTGATCCGGATGTTGCTACGGCCACCCGTTTGTCTTACACGGCACAAATGACGATTACTCCTAAATACGGAGGAAACACAAAGATTCAGATTGAAGCAAACACAGGAACAGCAGTTTTTGGATATCATTATCTTATGTCCGGATGGGATACTGGCAGTTTCTTTATTCAAAATGTATACTCTTCAGAGTATTTGTCTGAGTTGGGCGGTCTTTCTGATTCCGAGTTGAGATTGACTGGGTTTCCAAACGGAAGCGATAAAGAATACACGTTGTGGAATATGGAATACTGGGCAGACGGGTACTATAAGATTGTTCAAGATATAGTAGGCGATTGCATATACGGGAACAATCAAACGACCTCTAACCTTTGCGGAAAGCCCTGGGGGGATGCGGTGTGGCAGCAAACCTTGTGGAAGTTTATTCCTCAAAGTGACGGAACAGTAAAAATCCAAAGTCAGTACCACGCAATCAATAATCCCAACAACTATGTATCGCTTGATAACACGACCACAAAAAACATTCGTTCTCTCGCTAACACGGGGGATAAGCAACTTTGGATTGTCAAACCCTTGCGCTATAGAATTAGGGTTTTGTATGATCAAGCGTTCGTAGATCGACATTCAGTTGCGGGATACATGAGTGTTTTGGAAAGTGTTTTCGCAGTTAATCCTGAGGGAAAAACAATTATGAGCAATCTTTTGGATCGTATAGGAGCACATGCATATATAGAATATGGCAGTACATTAGATGATACTTATCTATCTTATCCATACATCCAAAATTGCTCTTTGTTGAGTTCGTCAAGTGTTGATCATATATGTAATAACGAATATAGTTCTATGCCATACAATTGCAATAGTACTTCTACGACGAATCAATTGGAAAACTGTCAAGCGGGTTATCATCATAAAAACGGCAACAGGATGTTAGATGAAATGCAAAGCATAAGCAGAGTTAACTCAACAAGCGGGCGAGTATTATTCACAGGCTTTAAATGTTGCAACATATATAATGGCACAATACATACTCCTGCCGCCTTTGATGTTCTCGGATGGGCGCTTGGCGGTTCTACAAAATGTCTGGTTATGGCTAATAGCAATAACCTGCGGAAAACCGCTCAACACGAACTCGTGCATATTTTAGGCGGTCAAGACTGTGGGGGCTCGGGGGCGTCTGATTGTATTATGGGAAATAACCAGGGGGACAATTATGTTATTAACAATATGGTTTTGTGTGAATCTTGTATAACTAGCATAAAAGCGTTGAAGTACTCGTTTTATCAGCATTAAACGAAACAAATAGGAGGATTATATGAAAAAACGTTTGTTTTTTGTATTGCTTTGGCTTTTTGCATTACTTCTCGTTTCCTGCCAGTTCGGGGGGCCGTCTCCTCACGATCCGCATGAAAAAACGGATCTTATTTCCTCTGGAGATGCTTCTTCGTCCCTGACACTGGAAAACGACCCTTGCATCATCACATACGCTTTTTCTTCGATCGATGATTTTCGCTTGTACTGTTCTTCCGGATCGACCGCCGTTTCCGACTACCGGGAACCTCCCGAAGACGGCGCTTTCCCTCTCTACCGCATGAAAGAAGGGTGCTTTGTTGAATTGTCTGATCTGTTTCCCGCACTGGACCTGGAGAAGATCACGGTCAATCACATAGAGACCTACAGCAGCTGTCAGTATTCCTACGGAGGATTTACCAAAGAGGGCAAAACCCGCTTCCGGATCGATGTCCTCTATGAACGGGATCTGACGCCTTTTGAAGAAGCTGTGTGCAAAGAAGATGACTCCGGTTACGACCGGATCATTCGAGAGGACTATTCTTACCGGGACGGCGCTTCTCGGGATCAAAAAGGATCGGTTCTGTACGTTTTTGAAACAGGCGGATGCACGCTGCGGTATCGGACTTATAACGGAAAAACCGAAGGGATGTCGATCCGGTGCGGGGACTATGTGATCGGGATCAGTCCTTCTTTTACCGGGAACACCGCGTTCTTCTCCGACGACGCACTTCGTCCGCTCTCCTGCTTTTTCCGGAGCGATCCCGAGCGCGCGCAGGGGTTGGATGCGATCGCGTGTTCGTTGAACTCCGGTGGGGAATCTGCCGGATAAAGCAAAATAAAATGCATGAGAGGGAAAAAACGGATCCCTGGTCGCGCGGTTTCTTTACCAGCGCCACGGCAACAAAAGAAAAATCATCTTTGCGCGGAGGCGCGCCCGAGCGGGCGCGCCTCCCCTTTCTTTCTGCCGCGGCGGGTCCTTCTCCGCCGCGGGATTCTTTTTTTCGCTATGCGCGGGAAAGGCTTGATTTATACGGAAAAAGAGAGTATAATCAAAGCAGAACGAACGTTTTTTTCTCCGAAGGGAGGAAGCATGGCAAGCGAAAAGCAAATCGTTGTCTTCGGCGCCTGTGAAGAGGAGATCACCTGCCGCATCGACCAGATCCCCCTGCTCGGGGAAACGACCACCGAGTACGGCGGCTGGGAGAGCGCGATGTCGGGCTTCGGCCTGCTCGCGTCGGCGCAGCTTTCCCTCTGCGGCGCGTCGGCGCAGCTCTGCTCCGCCGTCGGGGACGACGCCGCCGGAGCGGAGATCCGCCGCCTGGCGGAAAAACGGGGCTTCGACTCCCCGTGGTTTTATACCGACCCCGCCGGGAAGACCGCGCTCCGCCTCCATCTCGCGGAGAGCGGCGGGGAGGAGCGCAGCTTCTTCTTTCCCGGCGCGTACGGCGCCTTCCGCCGTCAGTACGCGGAGGAGGCGTTCGCCTCCCGTCCCGCCGCCGTCTGTGCGTCGACCTCCCTCCCCGTCGGGCTGCTCGACTATATCGCCGAGACGGCGGATGAACAGGGCGCCGCGCTCTTCCTCTCCGGGGATCGGATGCGCAACGCCACGGTCCTCAGCCAGATCGGCAGGTGCGAGGCGCTGATCCTCACCGAGGAGGAGGTCGGCCGCGCCACAAGGACTCCGCCCGATACGATGGACGCCTGCCTTGCCGCGGCGATGAAGCTCGCCGCTCTTCTCAAAGCCCGCTGGTACGTCATCCGCCTCCGGGAGCGCGGCGTCTTCCTCTACGACGGGACCTATCAGAGCCTTGTCGCCCCGCCGGAGGAGCGCGCGCTCGATCTTGCCGGGACGGCGGCTTCCTTCTTCGGCGCCTTCGTTTACGCTTACGGCGCGACGGGGGAGGCGGAGACGGCGTGCCGCTTTGCGGGCGTCGCCGCGCTGCTGTCGGCAAAGCGCGCGGGATCCGCCGCCGCGCTCCCGCACCCGCGGGAGATCGCAAACTACTGCCGCAAACACGATATTACATAAAAGAGGACCGACCGGTCCAAAGGAGACTGCCATGATCAGAGAAACAGGGACCTTCCCGTCCGCGGACGGGAAAAGCAGCTCGTCGTACAAGATCTTTCTGCCGGAGGGAACGCCGAGGGCGGCCGTGCTCCTCTCGCACGGGATGTGCGAGTACGTCGGCCGGTACGAGGCGGTCGCCGCCGCGCTGACGGAGGCGGGCTTTGTTTTCGCCGGTGCGGACCATATCGGACACGGCGACACGGCGGGGAGCCCCGGAGAGCTCGGCTACCTGCCCAAAAAAGGAGGGAAGGACATCCTCTGCGAGGATCTGCACACGATGCGCGGGATCCTGGAGGCGAGATGTCCCGGCCTTCCCGTCTTCCTCTTCGGGCACAGTATGGGCTCCTTTATCGCCCGTCTCTACGCCGTCCGGCACGGAGAGGGGCTCGCCGGCTTTATTATCTCCGGCACGGGAGGGCCGAACCCCGCCGCCAAAGCGGGCAGGACGGCGGCCTCCCTCGTCGCCGCGCTCAGGGGCGGCAGGCACCGCAGCAAAATGCTCGATTCTCTCGCCTTCGGCGCCTATAACAAGCGCATCGAAAAGCCGGTCTCCAAGCACGACTGGCTGACAAAGGACGCCGGAGTCGTCGCCCGCTACGACAAAGACCCCTACTGCAATTATCTCTTCACGGCGGAGGGCTTCTACGTCCTCTCCGACCTGCTCGTCACCGTCTCGGAGCCCGGCTGGGCAGCCGCCTATCCCGCCTCTCTCCCCACCCTGATCCTCTCGGGGGCGGAGGACCCGGTCGGCGCCTACGGCAAGGGGCCGGAGGAGGTCGCCCGGCGGCTGCGCGAGGCGGGTGTGCGGGATCTCACCCTCACTCTCTGCGAGGGCGACCGGCACGAGGTCCACAACGAGACCGACCGCGCGGAGCGGATCGCCTCCCTGATCTCCTGGATGGAGGCGCGGATCGGATGACCGGGATCGCCGTTGCGGGCGTGACGGCTTCCGGCAAGAGCACGCTCGCGGTAGAGCTTGCGCTCCGTCTGTCCGGGGAGATCATCTCCTGCGACTCGATGCTCGTCTACCGCGGCGCCGATATCGGCACCGCAAAGCCGACAGAAGAGGAGCGGAGGGGCGTCCCCCACCACCTGATCGATATCCGCGGGGCGGACGAGCCGTTCTCCGCCGGGGATTTTGTCCGTGAGGCGGAGCGGGCGGAGCGGGAGATCCTCGCCCGCGGCAGGACGCCGATCCTCTGCGGGGGGACGGGGCTGTATCTCGACAGCTTTCTCCGCGGGGGCTACCCCGAGGAAAAAAAGGAAGTCCCGCCGGAGCTCCTCTCCTTTCTTGAGGAGGAGCTTGCCGGAAAGGGCGCCGCCGCCATGCACGAAAAGCTGCGCGCGCTCGACCCGGAGGCGGCGGAGCGCATCCACCAAAACAACACCCGCAGGGTCCTGCGGGCGATCGGGCTTTGCCTCGCAAACAAAAAGACCAAGACCGAGCTCGACCGTCTCACCCCGCAGGGGGCTGCGGTCCGGGATTACGGCGTGATCGCCCTGCGCTTCTCCTCGACCGAGGCGCGCAGCGCCCGCATCGAGGCGCGCACGCGCGCGATGTTCGCGGCGGGGCTGCCCCGGGAGACGGAGACGCTGCGCCGGCAGGGGTTTTTCGACCGGTGCGCCGCCGCGGCGCAGGCGATCGGATATAAGGAGCTCTTTCCCTACCTCGACGGCGAGGAGGGGGAGGAGGAGGCGATCGCGCGGCTCGCGGCGGCGACCCGCCGCTACGCCAAGCGCCAGCAGACCTGGTACGCTTCGATGCCCTACGTCAGATGGCTCTCCGTCGATGAAGACGGAAGGATGAAACAAACTTCGCAGCTCGCCGACGAGGCGATGCGGCTGCTATTTGAGTGAGAGAGATGGAACCACGGAAAAACGAAACGGAAACAGCAAAAAAAAGACCGGGGAAGAAGCTTTCCGACTTCTTTGACACCGCCTATCTGCGCGGCGTGATCCTCGGCGTCCTTTCCGTTCTGCTGGTCCTGGGGATCGCGTTTTACATCGTCTGGCACGTGACGGGCGGCTTTGAGCCGGGCATCGCCACCCAGACGGCGCTGCTTGCCGAGGCGGAGGAGCGGATCCCGGCGTCCGGCTGCATCTTCCGGGACGAGACGGCGCTGACCTCCCCGTACCGGGGAGCGGCGGACTATCAGATGGGAGACGGGAAACGGGCGGCCGCGGGCGAGCTGCTCGCCGTCGCGTACGAGGATACCGACAGCGCGGGGATCACCGCCCGCCTGAAAAAGCTTGACGCCGAGCTTGCCGTCCTTGAAAGCTCCTCCGTCGGGAAAAACCCCTCCCTCTCCTACACCAAGGCGCTGGAGAACACCGTTTCCTCCGCGCTTTCCCGCTATTACAAACAGCTTGCGAGCGGCGATCCCTCCCGGGCGCTGGCCTGTACCGACGAGCTGCTCGTCTCCCTCAACCGCAAGGCGCTGATCGTTGATTCCCGTACCGATTACGCCGAGGAGATGAAGGAGCTGCGGGCGGAACGGGACCGCCTGGCTGCCACCCTGACCGGCAGGAGCGCGGAGGTCCGCGCGCCTTTCCCCGGGATCTTTTATTCCGATACGGACGGCGGGGAGAGCCTCTTCACCGTCGCGGCGCTGGAAGGGCTGACTCCCTCCGGGCTCGACGCGCTGACCGCCCGCCGGACGGAGCAGGATCCGTCCGTGATCGGGAAACTGGCGACCTCGCGGATGTGGTATCTCGCCCTGACGCTCGACGTGTCGGAGAGCGGGCGCTTCCGGGTCGGGGAAAAACGGAGGATCACCTTCACCGACTGCGGGGACCTCTCCCTGGAGATGAAGCTGGAGAGCGCCGTCCCGGAGGGGGACCGGCTCCTCCTTGTCTATTCTTCCGACGAGCAGAAGGACGGACCGGAAACGGTCCGTCGGCACAGCGTCTCCGTGCAGATCGCCGCGTACAGCGGCCTGCGCGTCCCGCGCGCCGCGCTCCGCTTTGTGGACGGATATACCGGCGTTTACGCGCGCTTCGGCAACACCGTCCTCTTCCGCGTCGCCGACGTGATCGGCACCGTGGACGGTTACGCCTATATCAGCACCTCAACCGCCCCCGTCACCCGCCCGGTCGACGAGCGGGGCGAGCCCGTCGACACCCTGCCGCCGGCGGAGGGGGAGACCGAGGGCAGACTCCCGGAAAACGCCCGGATCGAGACGGTCTACGGAGCCCTGCAGCTTTACGACGAAGTTATCATCTCCGGCTCCGGACTCTACGACGGGCTGATCTTTGACTGACGGAGGGAAATATGACGGAGACACGGGATTTTTCCTATCTTGACCGGAATCTTGCCGGGATCCGGCAAAAACTCGCGGCGGCGGCCGCCCGCTCCCCCTACGGGCAGGAGCCGCGCCTGCTGCTCGCGAGCAAATACGCCACGGCGGAGGAGATGAATTACTGCGCGGCGGCGGGCGTGCGCCTGTTCGGAGAGAACCGCGTCCCCGCGCTACTGGAAAAGCTCGACCGGCTCGATCTCGCGGGCGGCGAGCTGCATTTCATCGGCTCCCTGCAGACCAACAAGGTAAAATACGTCGTCGGCCGGGTCGCGCTGATCCACTCCCTCGACTCGCTGAGGCTTGCCGGAGAGATCGAGAAGCAGGCGGAGAAGCGCGGGATCGTGCAGGACGTCCTGGTGGAGATCAACAGCGGCAGAGAGGAGAACAAGGGCGGGATCCTCCCGGAGGATACCGGCGATTTTCTCGACCGGGCGCTCGCCTTTCCCCATCTTCGCGTGCGGGGACTGATGACGATGGCGCCCGTCTGCGAAGAAAAAGAGGAGTACCGAAAATATTTTCGGGAAACTTATCATATTTTTATTGACATTTTTGAAAAAAAACTTCATAATATAGGTAGGTATAATGATACTCCTATCCTTTCCATGGGGATGAGCGACAGTTTTGAGATCGCCGTGGAGGAAGGCGCCAATCTCGTGCGCGTCGGGCGCGCGGCGTTTGCGAAGTAAAAAACAAAAAACGATAAATTTTCGGAGGATGAAAATGGGACTGAAAGATTTGTTCAAAGGATTTAAGGACGACGACGCTTACGAGCAGGACGGGTATGCCGACGAATATACCGGCGGCTACAACGATCAGGCGGAAGAGGAGAACAACGCGGCGGAGCCGGCGTACAGCGCGCCCGTCGAGTCCTCTCCGGCGCCGGTCAACATCTCCGGCAGCGCGATCGAGCTGAAGGTCGTCCGCCCCGAGAGTTTCAAGAACGCGGACCAGATCGCGGAGCATCTGCTTGCCCGCCGCACCGTGGTCCTCAACCTGGAGGCGACCGCCAAGGACACCGCCAAGAGACTGATCGACTTCCTTTCCGGCGTGGCGTTCGCCATCAAGGGCGACATCCGCAAGGTCTCCAACAATACCTACGTCATCACGCCCGGCAACGTGACCGTGACCGGCGACCCGATGACCGAGGCGGCGAAGGGCGCGGAAGAGAACGCCGAGGAAGAAGAGACTCCTTACAGATACTGATTTTGCGTGTAAGCCCCGCGCCGCCCGCTGGATATCGGAACGGGCGGCGCGGCTTTTTACAGCGACCGGATAGCGGGGTTTGTCGTGCATACCAATCTACTGTATCTTCTTGAGCATCTCTCTAACGGGATCCTCACGGTCCTGATGATGCTTTTTCTCCTGCGGGTGCTGATGCAGCTTTTCGTCGTACCGGAGGAGAGCAGACTGCTCGCCTTTTCGATCGCGGTGACGGAGATCGTCGTCGCGCCGGTGCGGGCGATCTTTGACAGGTTCGGGATCGGGGAGGATTCGATGATCGATCTGCCGTTTCTTGCCGCGCTCTTTTTTCTTGTCCTCCTCTCGGTGTTCCTGTGAACGGCCGCGGCGCTGCCGGAGACGCCGTCCTCCTTTCCCGCGTCGGCGATCTTTTCGCCCGCGCGGACAGGGGGGCGCCCTGCTCGGGTCCCTTCCTCTCGGAGGGGGAGCAGGGGCTTGTCGCCCCGCTCGCGGGGCAGGGGCGTTTTTCCCGGCTTTTTCTTTGGGGAGGATATCCCGACGCGGAGAGGAAAAAGGCGTTTTTCCTGCCGGAGCGCTTTCTGCCGCTCCCGGAGGAGGAGATCAACGCCTTCCTTGAGGACGTTTTTCACGCGCCGCTCGCCTTCCTTTCCCTTGAGGGGAGCGGCTACCGGACGCTTTCCCACCGCGACTGGCTCGGCTCCGTGCTCGCGCTCGGGATCGAGCGGGACGCGGTCGGAGACGTCCGCACGGTCGGCGGGCACGCGGCGCTCCTTGTCTGCGAGCGCTCTGTCGCCGGACTGATCGGGGAGGAGCTTTCCCGCGTCGGAGCGGATACCGTCCGCACGCGCGAGCTCTCCGCTCGCGCGTGGGAGGCGGCCCTGCCCGCGCGAGAATACGACCTTTGCAGCGATACCGTTCCCTCCGCCCGCCTGGACGCCGTCGTCGGTTCTCTCTGCCGTCTGGCGCGGGAAAAAGCCAAGGCGGCGGTCACGGGAGGAAACGTGCAGATCGGCGGCCTCTGCTGTGAAAAGCCGGACCGTCCCGTCTGCGAGGGGGAGATCCTGTCTGTCCGCGGATGCGGGAAGTTCGAGATCCTTTCCCTCTCGGAACAGAACAAAAAGGGCAGGTACCGTCTGCTTGCCCGCAAATACCGATAGGCTGACGCCGTAAGGAGAGAGTATGAATCTGCCGGAAGAGATCCGCAACAAGGAGTTTTCCACCGCGCTGCGAGGCTATAAGATCCAGGAGGTGGAGGACTATATCGAGCTGCTCCTCGAAAAGTATGACAAGCTTTATGACGAGAACACGGCGCTGACGGAGAAGCTGACCCTCCTCGCCGCCGAGCGGGAGGAAGCGCGGCAAAAGCCGCGGGAGCCGGAGCGCCCCGCCGCGGGAGCGGCGGAAGCGGAGGCGCGCGCCCGCGCCGCCGAGATCCTTGCCCAGGCCAAAGCGCAGGCGGAAAAAGAGCTCCGTCTTGCGGAGGAGGCCATCAAGGAAAAGCTGCGCCGGGCGAAAGAGGAGGCGGAAGAGGAAAAACGCGCCGCCTCGGAGGAGGTCGCCGGGCAGAGCGCCCGTTTGACGGAACTGAAGGAAGAATACGCCGCGCTGCTTTCCTCCTGTGAGGAGCTGCGCGCCGAGCGGGATACCGTCCGCGCGCAGAAGGCGCTGCTTGCGGGGGAGAGCGAGACGCTCCGCGGGGAAAAGACCGGGCTGGAAACGGCGCGGGACGCCCTGCGGGAGGAGCTGTCCCTCTTCCGCGCCCGCCTCGCCGAGTACGCCGTCCGCCTGGACGAGCTGCTGCCGGAGGCGGCGGCTCCCGTGACGGAGAGCGAGCCGGAACCGGAAGAAGAGCCGGAAGGGGAGCCGGATCCCGTGTCCGCTCCCGAGCCCGTCCCCGAGGAGGCGCCGGACCCGGAGCCCGCCGAGGAGGAGTCCCTCTTCGGATCCCTCTCCCGGGAGCTGCGGCGCGAGGGAGAGCCGGAAGGGACGAGGGAGATCACCTTTGACTTCGGCCGTCCCGCCGAGACGATCCCGCCGGTGAAAGTGCCGGGAGAGGACGCCGCGCCGCAGAAAAAGAACGCGGCGGAGCTTTTTTCCGCCGGTCTCAAGGTGACCCGCGAGCCCGTCGGCCAGGCGAGCCGCGAACGCAGCTTCGACGACGTGAAAGCGCGTCTGGAAAAAGCGATGCCGGACGCGGCGGAGCAGCCGGTCAAGCCGGAGAAATATATCTGAAATCCATATACGACAGGAGAGTATCATGTCCGCCGATTACACAAACACTCTGAACCTTCCCAAAACCGCGTTTTCGATGCGCGCGAACCTCCCCGCACGCGAGCCGGAGATGCTCCGCCGTGACGACGAGGCCGATCTCTATCACAAGCTGCTGGAAAAGAACAGGGACAACCCCATGTTCATCCTGCACGACGGTCCCCCCTTCTCCAACAACGGGATCCATATGGGGACGGCGATGAACAAGATCCTCAAGGATTTTATCATCAAGTACAAGGCGATGACCGGTTACTGCGCTCCCTACGTTCCCGGCTGGGACAACCACGGGATGCCGATCGAGAGCGCGATCATCAAAAAGAACAAGCTCGACCGCAAGAAGATGACGATCCCGGAGTTCCGCCGTGCCTGCGAGGCGTTCGCCCGGCACTTTGTCGACGTGCAGATGGAGGAGTTCCGCCGGCTCGGCGTCGTCGGCGACTGGGCGCACCCCTACCTCACCATGTCCCCCGAGATGGAGGCGCGGGAGGTCAAGGTCTTCGGCAAGATGTACGGGGCCGGCTACATCTATAAGGGCCTCAAGCCCGTCTACTGGTGCCCGAAGGACGAGACCGCTCTCGCGGAGGCGGAGATCGAGTATCAGGACGATCCCTGCACCTCGATCTACGTCAAGTTCCGTCTGACCGACGACAAGGGGCGTCTCCCCGGGATCTCCCCGGAGGATACCTATTTCGTGATCTGGACCACGACCACCTGGACCCTCCCCGGCAACGTCGCCATCGCCGTCCATCCGCGCGAAAGCTACGTCGTCGCCCGCGCCTCCGACGGGAAGAACTATATCGTCGCCGAGGCGCTCCTGGAAAAAACGATGAAGGCGGGCGGCCTTGAGGCAAAGGAGATCCTCGCCACCCTCTCCGGCAAGGAACTGGAGTTCATGGAGGCGGCGCATCCCTTCCTTGACCGGAAGAGTGTCCTTCTCAACGCCGAATACGTCACGATGGACAGCGGCACCGGCTGCGTCCATACCGCGCCCGGCTTCGGCGCGGACGACTACCGCACCTGCATGGCCTACGGGATCGATATCATCGTTCCCGTGGACGACCGCGGTTATCAGACCGCGGACGCCGGCAAGTACGCCGGACTTTATTACGCCGAATCCGGCGAGGCGATCCTCGCCGATCTGAAGGAGAGCGGAGCCCTCTTCGCCTCCGAGGAGCTGACGCACTCCTACCCCCATTGCTGGCGCTGCAAATCGCCCGTCATCTTCCGCGCGACCCCGCAGTGGTTCTGCTCGGTCGCCGCGTTCCGCGACGCCGCGACGGACGCGTGCCGCAAGGTCGACTGGCTCCCCGCCTGGGGCGAGGAGCGGATGATCCAGATGGTGCGCGAGCGCGCCGACTGGTGCATCTCCCGCCAGCGTCACTGGGGCCTTCCGATCCCCGTCTTTTACTGCGAGGACTGCGGCAAGCCCGTCTGTACCGGGGAGACGATCGACCGCGTCTCCGCGATCTTCGCGGAGGAGGGCTCGAACGCCTGGTTCGAGCGGGAGGCGGCTGCCCTTCTGCCGGACGGCTTCGTCTGCCCGCACTGCGGCGGCAAGCGCTTCACCAAGGAGACCGACACCCTCGACGGGTGGTTTGATTCCGGCTCCACGCATTTCTCCGTTCTGGAGAGGGAGCATCACCGCTTCCCGGCGGACCTCTATCTCGAGGGCGGCCGGAGAAGGGAAGCAGATGCACAAGTCCCTCGGCAACTCCGTATCGCCCTCCGAGCTGATCCCCAAATACGGCGCCGATCTCGTCCGTCTCTGGGTCGCCTCCAGCGACTACCGGGTGGACGTCCGCGTCAGCGACGCGATCTTCGGTCAGCTCTCCGAGACCTACCGCAAGATCCGCAACACCGCGCGCATCCTGCTCGCAAACCTCGGGGACGGCGGCAGCGACTTCGATCCCGCGCGGGATCAGGTCGCCGTTGCGGATATGCTCCCGCTCGACCGCTGGATCCTCGCAAAGACCAACCGCCTCGTCCGCACCTGCCGCGAGGCGTACGACCGCTACGAGTTCCATACCGTCTACCACGGGATCAACGACTTCTGCACCGTGGAGCTTTCCAAGCTGTATATCGACATCACCAAGGACCGCCTCTACTGCAGCGGCAGGACCTCGCGCGAGCGCCGCAGCGCGCAGACCGCGATGTACCGGGTCCTCAGCGCGATCACGCGGCTCCTCGCGCCGATCCTCGCCTTTACCTCCAATGAGATCTGGGGCGCGATGCCCCACACGCCGGAGGAGCGGACCGACCACGTCCTGCTCGCCGATATGCCCGCGTACGATCCCGTCCTCGAGGAGGACCAGACGGAGGAGACGCGCTTCGACCGTCTCTTTGAACTGCGCGACGACGTGATGAAGGCGCTGGAGCTCGCCCGCGCGGAAAAGACGATCGGCAAGTCCCTTGAGGCCAAGATCACCGTCTACACCGCCGATAAGGAGGCGGACGCGCTCCTCCGCTCCTTTGACGCCGACACGCTCCGCAAGATCTTCATCGTCTCCGATTGCGCGCTCGCCGACGCGATGCCCGATCATACCGAGGCGATCGAAGGGGCAGCGCTCGCCGTCAAGGTGGAGATCGCCCCGGGCGAGAAGTGCGACCGCTGCTGGATGAACTCGACGGAGACGAGCGCCGACGGAGAGGGAAAACTCTGCCCCCGCTGCCGCGCCGTACTCGGCAAATAAAAAAAGAAGCGCCGTCCGCCGGCAAGGCGGACGGCGCGCCGAATGTCACAAACCACGGAGGATCCGATGTTTCCCTATCTTCTCGTCATCGTCCTTTGCGTCTGGCTCGATCAGCTGACCAAATGGCTCGCCGTCACCTTTTTGCGCGGCGCCTCCTCCTTTGTCCTGATCCCCGGGGCGCTGCAGCTCACGTACGTGGAGAACCGCGGCGCCGCCTTCGGCATCCTCCAGGATAAGCGCTGGGTCTTTCTTGTCGTGTCGGCGGTGGCGATCGTTGCGCTCTTCGTCTTTTTCCTCCGCAAAAGGGACTCTCTCCACCCGCTTGCGCGCTGGGGGATAGTCCTGGTGATCGCCGGCGGGCTCGGCAATATGATCGACCGCGTCCTGATGGGATACGTCGTGGACTTTGTCGACTTTGTGCTGATCCATTTCGCCGTTTTCAACGCGGCGGACTCTTTTGTCACCGTCGGCGCCGTTTTGCTGTTTGTGTGGGTGCTGTTCGTCGATCTTCCCGCTTCCCGCGGGGCAGGGAAGGGGAAAAAGACGCCCCCGTCCCCCGCAGAAACGGAGGATGGACCGTGAAATATACCGTAAACGAGGCGCAGGAGGGGATGCGCCTCGATCTGTATCTGGCGCAGGCGGCGGAGATCAGCCGCAGCCTCGCCGCCCGGCATATCGGGGAGGGGAGAGTGCTGCTTGACGGCTCCCCCGCCGGCAAAAACGTCCGCGTCTCCGCGGGGCAGAGCGTGGAGCTCGATCCGCCGCCGCCCGTCCCCGCCGCGGCGAGACCGGAGGAGATCCCGCTGGATATCGTCTATGAAGACGCGGATCTCGTGATCGTCAACAAGCCCGCCGGGATGGTCGTCCATCCCGCGGCGGGCAACCCGGACGGCACGCTGGTCAACGCTCTGCTCGCCCATTGCGGGGACTCGCTTTCGGGGATCGGCGGGGAGCTCCGCCCCGGCATCGTCCACCGGATCGATAAGGAGACGAGCGGTCTGATCGCCGTTGCAAAGAACGACAGGGCGCATCTCGCGCTTTCCGCCCAGCTCAAGGATAAAACGATGCACCGCGTTTACCTCGCCGTCGCCGCCGGCGGCTTTCCCGCCGACAGCGGCAGGATCGACAAACCGATCGGCCGCAGTCCGAAGAACCGGAAGAAGATGGCGGTCGTCCCCGCGGATAAGGGCCGCAGCGCCGCCACCCGCTACACCGTGCTGGAGCGCTACCCCGGCTGGACTTTCCTCCGGCTCGAGCTGGAGACCGGACGTACGCACCAGATCCGCGTCCACCTCTCCTCGGTCGGTCATCCGCTGATGGGGGACCGCGTTTACGGCGGCGCGCCCGGCAGGTTTGAGACGCTGCACAAGGACCTGCTCCCCGGGCAGCTTTTGCACGCAAAGGAACTGGAGCTGATCCACCCCGCAACGGGGGAGAAGATGCGCTTTACCTCGCCGCTCCCCCCGAATTTTGAGCGGATCCTCGAGATACTTCGACAAATGTCAAACTAATTGTTTGATAACAATGAAATCATATAAAAGTTGTCACGACCGCGAAAAAGCGCGGAAACAAGCCGTTTTCGTCCGGATGATCTCCGGGGAACGGGGAAGGATCGCGCCGGGCCGTGCAGCGGAAAGGGTATATTAGATGAATATCGAAAAAGTAAAAGCGGCGCTCGCCCCTTACGGACTGGAGGGGCGGATCCTGGAGTTCTCCGAGTCGAGCGCAACGGTGGGAGAGGCCGCGCAGGCGATCGGCTGCAAGCCGGAGCATATCGCAAAGACGCTGGCGTTCTCGGTGCGGGGGAAGACCGTGCTGATCGTCGCGGCGGGCGACGCGCGCGTGGATAACAAAAAGTACAAGATGTTTTTCGGCGCCAAGGCGGAGATGCTGCGGCGGGAGGAGACCGAGGCGCGCACGGGGTATCCCTGCGGCGCCGTCTGCCCCTTTGCGCCCGCGGAGGGGACGGAGATCTATCTGGATGAAAGTCTCCGGCGCTTTGATACCGTCTATCCCGCGGCGGGGACGACGAGCAGCGCCGTCCGTCTGACTCTGCCGGAGCTGGAGCGGGTCGTCCGGCCGGTCTGCTGGGTCGACGTGACCAAACTGCCGGGGGACGAAGCGTGAAGATCTCGATGAAGGGCTCGGCGCAGCTCGGACCGCTTCCGGTCGTGCTGGTCACCTGCCGGGGCGCGGACGGCCGGGCAAACGTCTTTACCGCCGCCTGGACTGGCACGGTTTGCACCGCGCCGCCGATGGCGTACGTTTCCGTCCGTCCCTCGCGCCGGTCCCACGCGCTGATCTCGGAGACAAAGGAGCTGGTCCTGCATCCCGTGCCCGCTTCCCTTGTGCGGGAGGCGGACTGGTGCGGCACCTATACCGGCGCAAAGGTCGACAAGTTCGCCGCCTGCGGCTTCACCGCGGAAGAGGGCAGGGAGGTCGGCGCTCCCGTGATCGCGGAGTGTCCGCTCGCGCTCGAGTGCCGGGTGCGGGAGGTGCGGCGCCTCGGCTCTCACGATCTGTTTCTTTGCGAGATCGTCGCGGTCGACGCCGAGGAGAGCCTCTTTGACGAGAAAAACGCGCTGCATATGGAGCGCGCGGAGCTGACGGCGTTCCTCCACGGGGATTACTACGCCCTCGGCAAAAAACTGGCGCATATCGGCGTTTCCGCCGGCAAAAAGAAGCGGGGAGGCAGCCCCCGCGGCAAGCGGGGATGATCCGGAGCCGGGAAAAGCGAAAAACGCATAAAAAAAAGCCCTTCCGGAGAAGGGCTTTTTCGTTTTGTCTCAACCGATCCGGTTGTAGCTGTCGTTGATGTAGTTGAAGGTCTTGAAGAGCTTGTGGGTATAGACGAACGGGCCGACGATGATCAGCGAGCCGAGGACGCTCCAGAGCCAGAAGGTCTTCGCGCCGAAGGTGGTAGCCATTCCGCGGCGTCTCGCCTCGTCGCCGACGCGCTGGCTGAACTGATGTTCCCAGACCCAGGCGTAGATCCCGAGGGTGACCGGCGCCAGCATCGCCATGGCAAAGAGGTGCATCGTCCGCTTTCCGTCATAGCGGCTCGCGGTGATGTTGATCTCTGTGGAGACGCGGCTGAGCACGACGATGCCGTAAATACCGAGCGTGATCAGGGAGAGGAAGAAGAACTTGGCAAGTCCGCGGTCGGTCGGCAGCTTGAGCGCCGGCGTCCAAGGTGCGGGCGCGGCGGGAGCGGGTTCGGGAGCGGGCTGCTGATAGGGAGGTTGCTGATAGGAAGCCTGCGGCTCCTCACGCGGGGGGGCTGTCGCGACGGCGGGCTGTTCAGCCAGCGAGCGGCCGCACTCCGGGCAAAAACGGGATCCGTCCGGGATCTCCTGCGCGCAGTAAGGACACTTCATTTGCGGGTACCTCCTGTATAATAAATAAATTAAGGATAAAGGTTTGCCGCGCAAGACCTTTATGCTTATTTTAGCGCGCGGGAGCGGGATAGTCAAGAAAAAAACGGTTTTTTCTTTCAAATACGCGATTCTTTTTTGCTTTTTACCGGTGATCGCGGCAGTTTTCGGCCTTTTTGCTTTTTGCTTTTCCGTGTTCTCCGGGGCGCGGAAAAAAATCCGAAAAAATCCGAAAAAAATGTTGACAAACAAAAAGCCCTATGTTATAATAACAAAGCCGCTGAACGAGCGGTCTGTTATTTTAGGGAGCATAGCTCAGCTGGGAGAGCACCTGCCTTACAAGCAGGGGGTCATAGGTTCGAGCCCTATTGTTCCCACCACTTGCCTGTGAGGCAGCCAAGTGGCCCGGTAGCTCAGCTGGTTAGAGCGCTAGCCTGTCACGCTAGAGGTCGTGGGTTCGAGCCCCATCCGGGTCGCCATTTCCCTTCACGCCTCTGTAGCTCAGTTGGTAGAGCAGGGGACTGAAAATCCCCGTGTCGTTGGTTCGATTCCGACCGGAGGCACCATCGGAATAACAGGATCAGGCGGCGCGGCAACACGTTTGCTCTTTGTTATTCCATATGCGGATTTAGCTCATTTGGTAGAGCGCCACCTTGCCAAGGTGGAGGTGGCGGGTTCGAGCCCCGTAATCCGCTCCAGTTTCACGGACACGGCCGCAAACCGTGTCCGTGAATTTCTATCCTCTACAAAATCATATCCGGCGCCATAGCCAAGCGGTAAGGCAGAGGTCTGCAAAACCTTCATCCCCGGTCCGATTCCGGGTGGCGCCTCCAGAAAAAGGACTTGCATTGCAAGTCCTTTTTCAATGAAGTCGCCCTTCGGGCTAATGAAGGAATGAAGACGCTTCGCTAATGAAGACGCTCACTGCGTTCGCTAATTAAAGAACGGGGCGACTTCGCTTCATTAGGCAACGGAGTTGCCGTCTTCATTAGTGAGCAAAGCGAACGACTTCATTAGGCGCTTTGCGCCGTCTTCATTAACTCCGGTTTTCTCATTTCTCCGGTTCTCTTGATTTCGTAACAACTATATGATACTATAAAATCGGAGGTGAATAAAATGCGTAATGATGAATTATCCGTTCAGTCAATGGACTTCGCTGTTAAAATAATAAATCTCATCAAAGACCTCAAATCCAAACACGAAACCGTGATTTCAAATCAGATCGGCAGAAGCGGAACAAGTATCGGCGCGAATATCCGTGAAGCGCAGTACGCCCACGGCAAGCTGGATTTCATCTCCAAACTGCAGATCGCGCTCAAGGAAGCAAACGAAACCGGCTATTGGCTCGAACTGCTTTATAAAACGAACTATATCGATGAGGAAACGTATAAATCCCTCGACGCCGCCTGCGCCTCGATCCGCGTAATGCTCATCGCCTCGATCAATACGTCGAAAGAGAATAGCCGAGGTTGAAAAATCCACATCTTTCTGCTATAATGAACTCAACAAATCGGGATTTGCGGAGAATGATATGCAAAATATAGAAATCTGGGATTTGTATGATAAGCAGCGTCATTTGGTGGGGCGTGATCATATTCGGGGAGAAAAAATACCGCAGGGGTGTTATCATCTCGTTGTCCATGTTTG
>CACYYS010000006.1 GCA_902778725.1 uncultured Ruminococcus sp. | reverse complement strand
ATTTTTGCAAAGCCGTCAATAACGCAGCGTGCGCAAAGCGCACGGAGGCGAACGCCTAAAGGCTTGCGCAGCAAGACTTTCTGCGTATATTATACCATAAAGCAAAAATGCTTGCTCGCAAGGGCATTTTTGCAAAGCCGTCAATAACGCAGCGCGCGCAAAGCGCACGGAGGCGAACGCCTAAAGGCTTGCGCAGCAAGACTTTCTGCGTATATTATAACATATTTTTCCGATTTTGCAAGCCAAAACGCTTCTTTTTCCCCCGGGAGGCAAAAAAACCGCGTTCCTCGTTGACAGGAGAGGGGAAAAAGAGTAAAATAGAAAAAAACAAAACGGAGCGAAGACGATGGAAAAGATCACGGAATCCCTTGACCGTATCATCAAGGAACTGAATCTGGAGGAGATCTGGCTGCCCGCGCCGGCGGAGGAGATCCGCGTTTCCTGCCCGGCGGTCAACCGCCCGGGGCTGCCTCTGGTCGGGTATTTCGACCGGTTCGAGAGCGAGCGGATCCAGATCATCGGCAAGGTGGAATACAACTATCTGAAGGAGATGGACCCCGAGGAGAGGATGACGCGGCTGGACGCCTTTTTCGCGCACAAGCCGGTCGCCGTGATCGTGACCAGCTCCATCGAGATCTTCGGGGAGATGCGCCTCTGCGCGGAGCGCTATAAGGTGCCCCTCTGCCGCACCGCCGATACGACCAGCAGCTTCATGGCGGCGCTGATCGCCTTCCTCGACGTCAGCCTCGCCCCGCGCATTACCCGGCACGGCGTGCTCGTGGAGGTGTACGGCGAGGGGATCCTCATCCTCGGGGACAGCGGCATCGGCAAGAGCGAGACGGCGATCGAGCTCGTCAAGCGCGGCCACCGTCTGATCGCGGACGACGCCGTGGAGATCAAGCGGGTCTCCGCCAAGACCCTCGTCGGCTCCGCGCCGGAGATCATCCGGCACTACGTGGAGCTGCGCGGCATCGGGATCGTCGACGTGCGCCGCATTTTCGGCATGGGCGCGGTCAAAATGACCGAAAAGATCGACCTGATCATCAAGCTCGAGCACTGGGAGCAGAACAAGATGTATGACCGCTTCGGGCTCGATACCGAGACGACCGAGATCCTCGGCATCCGGGTCCCGACCATCACAGCCCCCGTCCGTCCCGGGCGGAACCTCGCCGTGATCCTCGAGATCGCGGCGATGAACAACCGCCAGAAAAAGATGGGCTACGACACCGCCGTGGAGTTCAACAAGCGGCTGATGAAGCGCTATGAAAAGAAAACCGACGCCGCGGACGACGGGGACGGGGACCGGTAAAAAGGGAAAAACGCGGGGGCTTCCGCATAGCGAAAGCCCCCGCGTTTTTTTTTGCGGATCCTTGGGAAAACGGAAAGAATTCTCCGGATTATGCTGCCAGCATATGACTTTCCGTTTTTTTTATTGTATACTGGAAAACCGGAGCCGGGAAAAGACTTACCGCCCGGCGGCGGTCTTTTTTTGATTTATTGTGCCGAGTTGAGACGGACACACTCGTCAACGATGGTCTCCACGCTCCGGAGCTGGGCGGGAGTCAGCAGCGCCAGCTTGCGGGAGAGGAGGAGCAGATCCTTGTCGGTCGCGTCTCCGGTGAGGAGGTAGTCGGCGCTCACGCCGAGCGCCAAAGAGATCTTTTTGAGATTTTCGGGCCGCATCGCGCGCTTGCCCGCTTCCGCGTAGGAGACGAACTGCGTTGTCACGTTTGCCTGTTCCGCCAGCTTTTCCTGCGTCAGCCCGAGCTGCTTGCGCCGCTGTGCGATGCGCCGCCCGATCTCTGCAAGGCACAGATCCGTTTCCTGCATACCGCCCTCCTTGTATCCTGTTGCGTTTTGCCCTCTTGTTAAATTATATCCACAAAACAGGATAAAATTAAGCGTGTAGTGTTGACTTTTATCAACAATACGCGATATAATAAGAAATAGTCTTAAAATGGTGAAGGAGAAAACCATGGAGTTGCAAGGAGAACTTGTTTTTGGCTTTGAACAAAATGAACGCTGGAACGCGTATCGATTTTGCCACGAAGAATTTCGGAAAGCAATGAAAACCGACAGCGCAAAGAACGACTATGACTATTTGGCGTTGCATCTTCAGGCTTTTCTTGCGTCGTGGGGGATGATTGTGCGCGACAGTATTTTGATGAAACGCAATTATAAGTGTTTGATCCATCCTTTGAAAGAAATCTTTGAATTTTCAGACGCAAATAAAATACTGATGGATGTCGATCCGTATTCTCCGGAATTTGATCGGGACGAGTATATACGTCTTCTCTTGGAGTTGAAAGAAAAAGTGAAAAACAGTCTTGTCAAAGACGGAAGAAGTCCAACAGATGCATTGATCAGCAAGATGCTGCTTGGCACGCTTTCTTGCGTTGTTGCTTTTGATGGGAAAGTCAGAACAGGATTGGGGGTTTCAGGAATAAACCGAGGGGCTTTGAACAAGGTTTGTGATTGCTTTGATAATAAAAAAGAAAAGATTTTAGAACAGTATAACTTAATGGAACAAAAAAGCGGGTGGCAAGTCCCGATGATGGGGGTTCTGGACAATATGCTGTGGAACACGATAAAACAATAAAACGCTGGAAAAGAGTGATATAATCGATGAAAAAGAGATGGTTTGTTCTTTTTGTTATTTGTATAACGGCAATTCTGTTTTCTTCCTGTTCCGGTGAGAGCTTGGTCGGCAAATGGGCGTTCGGCGCCAATACATGGCAGTTCAATGACGACGGGACTTTTTTTGCCAATATCAATACGCTGAATTACACAGGGACTTACACAACGGACGCCGGGAAACTGCATATTGAAACGGATTTTTTTGGGCTGTCCAAATCCCTTGATTATGATTATGTCATAAAGGGAGACCGGCTTGCCCTTACGGGCGACGTTACCTTGACCGGCGCTGGCAGTATGACACTGGAGTACGAGCGGCTTTCTTCAAAATCCGAATCATCCGAGAGCAGAAAAAGTGATGTTACAACAACCCCAACCAGACCGGGTATCACACAAGAGACCTCCCCTGTGCAGGAAGCTGCGATGATTCCTGTTGAATCGCTTTTTCTCTCTGAAACGGAATTGACATTGCAGGAGGGGGAAACCTATACGCTCCACGTCGGGTTCGCACCGTCAAACGCGACCGAAAAAGAGGTCGCCTGGACCAGTTCCGCCCTCGGCGTTGCAACCGCTTCCAACGGAGTGGTGAAAGCGGTTTCGCCCGGGACGGCAACTGTAATAGCGGCAAGCGGCAACGGGAAGATCGCTATGTGCAACGTGAAGGTGATTGCAAAAAATGGTCAAGAAGAACTTCCGCCGGAAACGGTCTCGCCGATTTCAAGTCAGGAGACAAAGCCGGTCGAGACGCAGCCGCCGACTCCCGGTCGGGAGACCAAGCCTATTGAGACGCAGCCGCCTGCTCCGAGACCGGAGGAAACGCAGCCGATAGAGACAAGCGCGCCTCGTGTGGAGGTTTCTTCTGTTGCCTTGAACGAATCGAATATCACGCTGACAATAGGCGAGAGCGTGACGCTGGCCTGTGCTGTTTTGCCGGAAAACGCTGCGGATTCCGCTGTTTTCTGGTCCAGCTCAAATTCTTCTGTCGCCGCGGTTGTGAACGGTATCGTTACGGCGCGGGCGCAGGGGAACGCCTCGATTTTTGCAAAAACAAAAAACGGAATGACGGCTGAGTGCCGGATAACAGTGATTGATATCAGCGATTTTGAATTCCAGAGAGTTGAAAACGGCGGCGGTTACAAAGTTACAAAATACTATGGATCAGCTGCTTCTGTTAATATCCCTAGCAGTTATAACGGCAGAGCTGTAACGGGGATTGGAGGTTTTAGGGGGACAGGGGTAACAAGCGTGATAATCCCGGAAGGTGTAACAAGCATAGAGGCTGGGACTTTTCTGGATTGTACGAAACTGAAAAATGTTACGATTCCAAATACTGTGACAAGCATAGAGGCTGGGGCTTTTCGGGGTTGTACTGCTTTGCAAAGTATTACGATCCCCGATGGCGTTTCAAGCATAGGAGAGGTAGCTTTTCTGGGTTGTACTGCTTTACAAAGTATTACGATTCCAAATACTGTGACAAGCATTGAGGATGGAACTTTTCAGGGTTGTACTGCTTTACAAAGTATTACGATCCCCGATGGCGTCACAAGCGTTGGCTACGATGCCTTTAAAAGTTGCAACAATCTCTTTTATAGTATTTATGACGATGCAAAATACCTTGGGAATAACGGCAACCCCTATATGGTACTGATAAAAGCGGATACTGCGACAAAATCCGTGCATCCAAAAACGAGATTGATTGCAGGAGAGGCTTTCTACCGCTGCACTGCTTTGCAAAACATCACGATCCCGAGAGGTGTGACGAGCATAGGGCGCTCTGCTTTCTCTTTCTGTACCGCCTTGCAGAGTATTACGATTCCAAATAGTGTGACGAGTGTTGAGAAAATGGCTTTCAGCAGTTGTTACAATTTGGAGAGAATTGATTTCGACGCGTCAAAAGAAACTTGGGGTGTGATATATCAAGATTACAATATTTCTTCCTACCAAACTGATTACGCTAATTTAGTTACGGTATATTGCAGTAATGGCACTTCACAGGCATCCAAAGGTGGGAAATAAAGCAGTTTTTACCTATTATATCCAAGCCAAAAGCCGACCCGGTTTACGGGTCGGCTTTTGATCGTCTTGCTTTCGGGCGGGGTAAAACACGCTGGGGCGTTTTGCCCTTTCCAAAAAGTCTTTTGCCTGCTTTTCTTCAGAAAAGCAGGGCGTTTTTTTCTCTCTTTACACGCGGATCTTGGCGGCGGGTCGGCTGCCGTATTCGGAGAGATAGGCGGCGTACTCGGCGAGCGCCTGTTCGTAGTCCGCGCCGTCGTCGGTCTTTGTCAGCGCCGTCATATCCCGGAACGTGCAGGCGGCGTTTTCGGAGCCGATCACAAGCGGACCGCTGCCGAGGCCGGTGTAGACGATCTTCAGCTCGTCGCCGATGAAGAAGTACAGATCGTCGTCCGTCATCACGATCTTCCAGTCGAGGGTCAGCGCTTTGCCGGCTTCCAGACGGTAGATATCCTCTTCCGGGACGCCGTCGGTCACATAGGGGATGCAGAGCTTAAAGGTCTTTTTTGTGGCGTTGTCCCAGAGGAGGATGCGCTCCTTTGCGTTGTTGATCCCGAACTCGATGTGGGCGTTGGTCCCGCTCGCGGTGATCTCAAGCGTGCCCCGGAGGATATAGTTGCGGTCGAGGACGCCGCTCTTGTAGGAGATATGATGGACGCCCGTGCCCGCCGCGATGGTCTGGCTCTGCGCGATCCGGATATCGCCGATCCCGGCGGCGGTCTCTTTTTTCTCGATCCTGATATCGGTCCCCGCAAGCGCGTCGCGGAACACGGTGTAGTATTCGGGCTTCGGATGGGTGCCGTCCTTCAGCATGCCGGCGGTCAGCGTGTCCGCGGTATGGATATAGGTGATATAGCTTCTCTGCGCGCACCAGCTCTTCAGCTCTTCGTTGACCTCTTTTACGGTCGCCTGCCTTTTCGCGTCGTACGATCTCTGCGAGATGGAGAACCAGTAGATCTTTGCGTCCGGGAGACTGTCGTGGATCATGGTAAAGAGCCGCTTCAGTCCGTCCGAGGCGGTCTCGCTGTCGTCGCCGTCGTCGTATACGTTGTTCGTGCCCATGTGCATCACGATATTGCGGGGGTCGGTATCGGCGAGCCAGCCCTTCGCCCAGGTCTCCCAGTCGTAGGTGGTGGTGGCGCTGATGCCGAGACGGAGCGCGTCATAGCCGCCGTAATAATCGCCTGTATAGAAATTGGTCCAGAAGCCGTCGTCAAAGAAGGAGTCGCCGATGAAGACCGTCGTCACGCCGGCGTTGCCGCTTTCTTTCCAGGTGTTTGCCCGGCTTGCGGCGCGGGAGGCGAAGCTTCCGGCGCTCCATTTGGAGTTTTCCTTGCCGTCTTTTGCCGACCGGTCGACCGCTTTGGCGCGCACGGTGAAGACCGTTTCCGCCGAGTGTTCGGAAGACGCCCGGACCTCGTAAGTCCCTTCCTTCAGCGCCTTTACGGTGTTTTTGCCGGCGTCGATCTCCAGGACGCCGCGGTCGTACTCAAACGTGAGTTTTTCTTCGGCCGCCCCGTCGTTGAAGACCGGATAAAAATCGGAGGCGGGATACCCCACCCACGCGGTCACGTCGGGGACTGAGAACAGGATGTCTTTTTCCACGGGCGGTTTCTCCTCTGTGTCTTTTGCCGCGCTTGTCGCCGGCGGATCGGTTTCCGCCGCCGTCTCCGGCGCGGCCGTTTCGGTCGTTTTGGTTTCCGGCGCGGCGGCCGTTTCCGGCGTCTCAGTCGCCGGGGGCGCCGTTTCCGCCGGTTTTGTGCCGGGCGAGTCGGCCGTTTCAGGCGTCTCCGTTACCCGGGGCGCGGTCTCCCGCTCTTCTGTCAGCGCTTGCGTCGATTCCTCCGGCGCGCTCGGAGCGCAGGAGGCAAACAGCGGCAGGAGCAGGGAGAGGAGCAAAAAGAACGGAAGGAGAAGGATACGTTTTTTCATAAGACCTCGGTAAAGCGGCGTTTTTCCGAACGAACGGACAAAAAAGCCGTCTCCTTTCATAATAGGATCCATAATTTCGGACTTCGCCGGCTGATCTTTTCCGTGACCTTGCGCGGCGGGATCCGAATACAGTATAACAAAAGAAAAGACGGAAAGGGAATCTTCTTTTCAACATTTTGTTTTGTAGTTTTCAGCTTTCCGCCCGCACAAAAGAGCCCGGAAGCAGGACGGGGCTTGCTCCCGGGCGCCGCGAACGGGAGAAGCCGGCCGCGGACGCGGCCGGCTCTTGTGCGGGTTTTATGCCTGTTTTTCACGCTCTCGCCCGGGAGAACCATCCGAGCAGGGCGCCGAGGAGGAGGGCGATCCCGACGGGGAGGAGGTAGGGGAGACAGGGCGAGTCGGTGCCGTAGATCTCGAAGACGCCGGAGAGGCAGGAGCGGACCGTGAGGGCGGCGATCCCGCAGTGCCACGCGGCGCGCGCGCCGTCCCCGGGGTAGGGGACGCGCTTTGCGAGCAGGAGCGCGGTGAAGGGGAGCAGGCCGCCGAGGACGGGATAAGCAAAGAGGAAGACCATATCGGCGGAGTAGACGCCGTGGCTGAAGTGCTCGTAGACGACGGAGAAAAGGACGCAGAAGAGGGTGACGCCCGCGTAGACCGCGACGAGGCGGGAGGCGCTTTTCTGCCGTTCAGGATCCGAAGTATACAATGTCGCTGATACTCCTTTCTGTGATCTTTTGGCCGTTCGCCGTGGGGACGTTGACGACCTTGCCGTTGAAGACCATGGTCGAGGAACCGCCTCCGTCGAGGTTGTACGCTTCCCGCGCGCCGAAGGAGAGGAGAAATTCCGCGAGCTCGTAGAGGGAGAGCCCTTTGTTTTCGGAGGTCCGCCCGTCGGCGACGACGAAGAGGTAGTGCCCCGGCTCGATCATCGCGACGGCGGTCCGGGGATTGTCCGTTCTTTCCCGCTTGACCTCGCTGTCGCTGTCGGCGGTGATCCTGCCGTCCGAGATCAGCCCGGGACCGAAGGAGAGCACCTCCCGTGCGCCGAGATCGAAGAGTTCCTTTGCGGTGTAGTCGCCCTCGCGGACGACGCTGAAGCTGCCGTCCTCCCAGATGACGAGATCCTCGGTATCCGCGCTCATGGGGGTCCTCCGGTACATCACGCCCCCGCGGATGACGTAGCCCTTGTTGCGCGCGCCGTAGTAGTCGCCGTTGATCGCGAGGATCGCGTGGTTCTGGGCCGCCATCGCCGAGGTCTTCTGGGTGATGTTCTTTCCGTAGGCGTTTTTGGCGAGAGCGGTCTTCAGACGGGAGAGATCCGAGAGGGTCACTTCCGCCACGTGGATCGTTGTGTCATACTGCCGGTAGTCGGTCAGCCGGATCGTGAGGACGCCGTCGTCGTAGCTGTTTTCGGTGATGACGGGATCGTGCGGCACGGCGGCCGTTTCCGCTTCCGTCTCCGCTTCCGTCACCGCTTCCGTTTCCGCTTCCGTTTCCGCGTCCGCCGGATCCTCCGCCGCGGGAGCGGTTTCCGCAACTTCCTCATAGACCCGGGGGATCACAAAGGCGTCGAGCAGAACGTAGAGGGAAAAGAGCAGGAGCAGGAGGGCAAAGAGGAGGGAGAGCAGGGTGGAACGTTTCACACGGGCCTCTTTCCGGGAGTTTTCTCCCTTTTGTTTCTGCCTTTATCATACACACGGAACTGAAAAAAATCTGAAAAAACCGAAAAAATCAGACCGGTGCGCCGGTCTGCCCTTTTTTAAGAGAAAAGGATCCGTTCCCCGCTCTCTTTGCGGAAGAGGAAGACCTTGTTTTTTTTCAGAGAGAAGCGGACGGTCTCCGCCGCGGTGTCGATCCGGCTCTCGGAGGTGATGATCGCGCGGATATCGGCGGCGGCCGCCGGGTGGGAGGAGAGGACGGAGAGATCGCGCCCCATCACGTTGACGCCGAGGAACCGGCAGCGGAGCGGACCCTCCCCGTCGGGCAGGAACCCCTCGGGGCGGATCCCGACGGAGACCTCGCCGTCCGGCGCTCCGGGGACGGGCAGGACCGCGTCCCCGCCGAGATAGAGCGTCCCGTCCGCGACGCGGCCGTCAAAGACGTTGATCGGCGGCGTGCCGAGGAATTTTGCGACAAAGAGATTGACGGGCGAGTCGTAGACCTCCTGCGGATGCCCGATCTGCTGGACGACCCCGTCCCGCATCACGACGATCAGGTCGGAGATACTCATCGCTTCCTCCTGGTCGTGGGTGACGAATACGGTCGTGATCGCCGTCTCCCGCTGGATACGGCGGATCTCCTCGCGGGTCTGCAGACGCAGACGGGCGTCGAGGTTGGAGAGCGGCTCGTCCAGCAAAAGGACGCGCGGCGTTTTGACCAGCGCCCGGGCGATCGCCACCCGCTGCTGCTGCCCGCCGGACATTTCGCCCGGCTTGCGGTCGAGCAGCTCGGAGATCTGGACCAGCGCGGCCGCTTTTTCCACCCGCGCGAGCATCTCGTCTTTCGTGAGCTTTTCCGCGCCCCGGAGATTCTCGAGCGGGAAGAGGATGTTCTGCCGCACGGTCATGTGCGGATAGAGCGCGTACTGCTGGAACACCATCCCCACGCCGCGCCGCTCGGGCGGCAGGTCGGTCACGTCTTCCCCGTCGAAGAGGATCTTGCCGGAGGTCGGCTTTTCCAGTCCGCAGATCAGATTGAGGACGGTGCTTTTTCCGCAGCCGGAAGGGCCGAGCAGGCCGATCAGCTTGCCGTCCGGCAGTTCAAAGGCGAAGTCGCTTACCGCGACGACGTCGGCGCCGCCCTTTTTGCGGGAGGGGAAGATCTTGGTCAGATGTTCAAGCGTAACTTTCATCGTTTTTTCCTTTTTCTTTCGGGAGAGTCGGAAATACAAGAAAAGGATAACACGTTTTTTCCGTTCTGTAAAGTAGAAAAATAAAAAAAGCGCGCGCGCTTTGTTGACAAAAAAAGGCGGAGAGGCTACAATAAAGGCATACCGAAGCGCAAAGAAAGGCCTGATATGGAACAAAACGACCGCAAGGGCTGGCTCTACCTGCTGCCCGCTATCCTTTTCCTCGGTTTTTTCCTGGTTTATCCCCTCGTCGACGTCTTTATCTATTCCTTTGAGGAGGGCTATCACTCCGCGTCCCAGACCTATACGGGCGTGGGGCTCTATAACTATTCCTACGTCCTGCGGGACCCCTATTTCCTGCAGGCGCTGAAGAATACCGTCCTCCTCGTCCTTATCACCGTGCCGCTCTCGACGGGGCTGGCGCTCCTGATCTCGCTGGGGCTCTCTTCGCTCAAAAAGCTGCGCAGCCTCTACCAGACGGTCTATTTTCTTCCTTACGTCACCAACACGCTCGCCGTCGGACTCGTCTTTATGATCCTCTTCAAGCCGACGCCGTACAGCGACGGGCTCGTCAATCTGCTGATCGGGATGTTCGGGGGAGACGCGGTGGATTTCATCAACGGCCCCTACTGGGCCAAGATGTTCGTCCTCTGCTTTTACGTCGTCTGGATCGTTCTCCCCTTCAAGATCCTCATTCTCACCAGCGCCCTCGCCTCGGTCAATCCCGTCTACTATAACGCCGCAAAGCTCGACGGCGCTTCCCGGTCCCGCGTCTTTTCCCGCATCACTCTGCCCATGATCTCCCCGACCGTCTTTTATCTGATCATCACCGGCTTCATCGGCGCCTTCAAGGCGTACAGCGACGCGGTCGCTCTCTTCGGCACCGACCTCAACGCCGCGGGGATGAACACGATCGTCGGTTACGTCTACGATATGCTCTACGGCAACAGCGGCGGCTACCCCTCCTACGCGTCCGCCGCGGCGATCCTCCTGTTCGCGGTCGTCCTCACCGTCACCTGCATCAACCTCTTGATCAGCAAAAAGCACGTGCATTATTAAGGGGGGAGAGAAGAATGGAACGTACGCAGAAGACCGCGTCCGCCGCGCGCGCGGCGGGGAAGAGAGTGAACCTGCCGGGGATCCTCGTCGGCTTTTTCCTGACGCTCTGGGCGCTGATCGTCCTCTTTCCCTTTTACTGGATGATCCTCACTTCCGTCAAGAGCTACGGCGCCTACAACGCCGAGTATATCCCGCGCTTCATCACCCTTTCGCCCACCCTGCAGAATTACCGGGACGCCTTTACCGCCGTTTCGCTCGGGCGCTATTTTCTCAACACGCTGATCTTCACCCTCGTGACGACCGCGCTGATGCTCGCCGTCATCACGCTGGCGGCGTTCGCCTTCGCCCGGCTCCGCTTCCGCGGGCGGGATCTCGTTTTCACGCTTTTCCTCGCTTTGATGATGATCCCGAACGAGCTCGTCGTCATCACCAATTTCGTCACGATCACCGATCTCGGTCTGCGCAACACCTTCACCGGTCTGATCCTCCCCTCGGTCACCTCGGTCTTTTATATCTACCTTCTGCGGGAGAACTTCGCGCAGATCCCGGACGATCTGTATTACGCCGCCAAGGTGGACGGGACCACCGATCTGCGCTATCTCTTCCGGGTGATGATCCCGATGTGCCGTCCCACCCTCGTCACCGTGGCGATCCTCAAGATCATCGAGTGCTGGAACTCCTACGTCTGGCCCCGTCTGATCACCGACGACGAGCGGTACTATCTCGTCTCCAACGGCATCCAGGAGATCCGGGAAAACGGCTTCGGCCGGGAAAACGTTCCCGCGATGATGGCGGCGGTCGTCGTCATCTCCGTGCCGCTCATCGTGCTGTTCCTTGTCTTCCGCCGCAAGGTCATGGAGGGCGTGTCGAGAGGAGGGCTGAAGGGATGAAACGCAGACTGATCCCGTTTTTTCTGCTCGCGGCGCTGCTCCTGCCGCTCCTTGCCTCCTGCCACGGCTCCCGCGACAGCCGCGCGTTCGAGCTGCCGGAGACCTTCGATCTGACGCGGCGCTACGAGATCACCTTCTGGGCGAAGAACGATACCAATAAAACGCAGGCGGATATCTACGAAAAAGCGATCGCGGACTTTGAGGCGCTCTACCCCGAGATCCGGGTCGTTCTCCGTTCCTACACCGATTACGGGCAGATCTTCAACGACGTGATCACCAACCTCGCCACCGGCACGACGCCGAACGTCTGCATCACCTACCCCGATCACATCGCCACCTATCTTACGGGGGAGAACACCGTCGTCCCGCTCGATCTTTTGATGGAGGACGGGCGCTGCGGGCTCGGCGGCTCCGAGCTGCGCTTCTCCTCGCCGAAGAAGGAGGAGATCGTCGGAAAGTTCCTCGGCGAGTGCGCGTTCGCCGGGCATACCTACGCGCTGCCTTTCATGCGCTCCACCGAAGCGTGCTATATCAACAAGACCTACGTGGAAAAGCTCGGGTACACGCTGCCGGAGACTTTGACGTGGGATTTTGTGTGGGAAGTTTCGGAGGCGGCGATGCAAAAGGACGGGGAGGGGAACTACCTCGTCAACGGCCAGAAGGTGATGATCCCCTTCATTTACAAGTCCACCGACAATATGACGATCACCTGGCTCGCGCAGAAGGACGCTCCCTACTCCACCTCCTCCGGGGAGATCGGGATCTTTTCCTCCGAGACGGAGGCGTTTCTCCGGGAGGTCTTCGCGCACGCCGCGACGGGCGCCTTCTCGACCTTCAAGATCTCCAGCTATCCCGCAAACTTTCTCAACGCCGGGCAGTGCATCTTCGCCGTCGACTCGACCGCCGGCTCGACCTGGATGGGATCCGACGCGCCGCTCGTCGATATCGACCGGGAGCGGATCGTTCCCTTCGAGACCGCCGTCATGACCGTTCCCCAGCTTGATCCCGAGAATCCGAAGATGATCTCGCAGGGACCTTCGCTTTGCCTCTTCGGCAAAAAGGATCCGCAGGAGGTGCTCGCCTCCTGGCTCTTTATGCAGTACCTCCTGACAAACGGCGTGCAGATCGCCTATTCCGAGACGGAAGGGTATCTCCCCGTCACCGAAACGGCGCTGGCGGATCCCGCGTATCAGGATTACCTTGCCCGCGCGGGAGAGGACAACGCCCTCCACTATCCGGTCAAGATCGCGGCGGTCCGCCTTCTGCGGGAGAACATCGGCCGCACCTTCGTCACGCCGGTCTTCAACGGCTCCGCCTCTCTGCGCGACGCGGCGGGCCAGCTTGTGGAAAACGTTGTAAAATCCGCCCGACGCCGCGAGACGGCGGACGACGCGTATTTCAAAAAGCTTTACCGGGACGTCGCCGCTCTCAAAAAGCTTGACCGGATCGGGAAACCCATCGGCGGGGATCTCGGTCCGCTGCCGAAAGCGTCGGTCGTTTTCCTCTCCCTGCTCGGCGCGGTCTGGATCGGGATCGCGGCGGTCTTCCTCTCCGGAAAACTACGGGAAAAACGCAGGAAAAACAAAAAATCTATTGAAAAATAGAACAAACCGTGTTACAATAAAAAGTACAATCTCAATTAGGGAATGAGAAAAGGAGAAAAATCATGAAAAAGTTTTGTATTCTTGTTTTGGCGTTTGTTTTGGCAATGTCCGCGATGAGCGCCTGCGCGAAGACGGAAGACGCCGCGATGACCTACGCCCAGTTCGAGGCGGCTGCCCTGCAGTCGAAGGTCACGGTCGAGACTTACGTCCAGGCCAAGCAGGGCTGGTGGGAGGATAACGGCGTCGGCGTCGCTTCCTTCTATACGCAGAACGAGGACGGCGCGTACTTCCTTTACAACATGCCTTGCAGCAAGGAAGATTACGACAAACTGGTTCCCGGCACCAAGATCCGCGTGAACGGCGTCAAGTCTATGTGGCCGGAAGTCAACGGTGAGATCGAGATCACCGAGGCGACCTACAAGATCGATACCTCCAAGACCTGGACCGCTTCCGCCAAGGACGTGACCTCCCTGCTCGGCACCGACGCTCTGATCAAAGAAATGAACAAGTTCGTTTCCTTCAAAGGCATGACCGTCGAAGCGTACAACGATAAGGGCGATGCGTTCAATTACAAATGGGACGGCTCCGGCAAGCAGGGCGACGACCTTTACTTCAAGGTCTCCGTCGGCGGCAAGACCTACACCTTCACCGTTGAGTCCTACCTCTGCGGCAAGGACACCGACGTCTACAAGGCGGTCGAAGCGCTGAAGGTCGGCGACAAGATCGATATGGAAGGCTTCCTCTACTGGTACGAGGGCGCCAATCCCCACATCACCTCCGTCGCCGCCGCGAAATAACGGTTTTGACCGGTTGCAAGAGTCGCTCAGCGCTCAGCTCTGCGGCTCTTGCTTTGACGATACGCTCGAAGGAGCATACCGACAGAAGATGAGTAACTGCAGGAAACAATGAAGAAAAACGGATTGAGGAAAGGATCCGGGGAGAGCGCCTCGCTTTCCGGAAGGTTTTTCCGGACCGCGTCGGTCCTCCTCCTCCTTTCGCTTGCTGCGACCCCTTTCATCCGGACGTTTTATGCCCGCTATCGGCAAAGCGGGACGCTGGACGAGCCGGCAAGGGTCGCAAGGATGGCGCAGGCCGAGCTCTGCGAACACAGAGCCGTCCTTGACGGCGGGCGCTATACGCTGGATATGAGCACCGTCGTCCACGGCAATACCTACGACGCGGTCCTGCCGGGAACGGATATCCCGAAGGACCCGTACGTCGATCTGGACGGGAGCAACGAAGTAGCCTGCGATCTGTATATCGAGATCTTTACCAACGCTCCGGACGAGGTCTCCTATACCGTCGGTACCAGCTTCGCGCCGACTTCCGAGGTGTCTCCGCAGCACGGCGGAACGGTATACAAGTATTCCCAACCGATCCCGCCGAACACACAGCAGACCGTCGGCTATATCCTGAGGGGGAACACGCTCACGGTCAGCGACACCTTCCGCGACAAGACGAATCCGGGGAAAAACGCCGCGCCTTTCCGGTTCGACGTGTACGCCTATCTGCTGCAGATCGACTGACTTCAGGGAAAGGGGGGAGTTTTTGATGCCACGAAAGCGCATGCGGACGGTCGCGCTTGCCGTATCGGTCCTTGTCTGTTTGATCGTGCTTGCGGCCGCGGTATACGCCAGATATATCAAGGGCTCCAACCCTCTTGAGGAGACCTTCACGCCTTCGCCTTACGGCTCGCCGTCCGTCGAAGAGGAGCTTTTGACAGACACGGACGGCTTCCGCTACAAGACCAACGTCGCCGTACGGGCGGACGATACCGGATATGCCGTGTACGCCCGTCTGGCGCTCGTCCTGACCTGGCGGGACGGATCCGGCCGGGTCTACGGCGAGCAGCCGTATCCCGGCTATGACTATCAGCTGGAATACAACACGGCGGATTGGCGCTATAACAGCGCGGACGGATATTACTACTGCACCTCGCCTGTCGGGAGCGGGTCGCTCTCTCCCGCTTTCATCGGCGACGGACAAAAACTGAAGCAGCTCAGGGCCGGCCCCGCCGGTTACACGCTGCACGCGGAGATCGCGGCGCAGACGATCCAGGCGGTCGGAACGACCGACGCCGGCACGCCGCCTCTCCCCGCTTATTATCATGCCTGGGGATTCGATTTTTCAAATTGATCCTCAGATTGATCCAAGAAAGAGAAAACATTAATGCGTTTGAGATCGGGTCGTTTCTTTTTGACCGTGCTCGCGCTCGTCCTGGCTTTCTTCGCCGCCGTTGTTTGGTTCGTTTCGGCGGAGGAGTCCGACGTGGTGACGGCCACCATCAATTATTATTATTACGACGAAGACAGGATCGACCATAAAGGTGCTGCCCCTTTTCCGGCGTTTGTCGCGAACATGCCGAGGGGGTCTTCTTCTCTTACGCAAAAAAGTCCGACCGTTCTCGGCTTTGCTCCCTACACGATCGACAAAACGCCGCTCAGCGCGGTCACCGTGTCGTTCGACGCCGATAACGAAACGGACGTATTTTATTTTCCCGTTGAAGTTTCCTACGTCATCCGGCTGAACAAGCAGGATCTCGGAGGAGATACCTATTCCGTTTCCGAGATCATCAACGGGACCGGCGTCACCGGGACCGAGCCCGTCGAATTCGGCGAAGCGTTCCCTATCGTCCAGCTGGGAGGCCGGACGTTGGAGAACGCTTACGACGGTTTTACGCTGATGTATCACGTGCCGGAGGTCATCGCGGCGGACGGCTCGACGGAGTTCGAGTGCTACTATGACCGCAATTACTATATGATCGACGTTGACCTCGGGGCGGGAGGCTACGGAGTCGAGTCGATGTATGTGCCGTACGAGTACCCGCTTTCTCTCGGGACGCCGACCAGAACGGGCTACGTTTTCCGCGGCTGGGATTATGTGCGCGGAGATACGAACGAACCGCTCGCCTCTCTGCCCGCGCTCTGCCCCGCGTACGATATCCGCTGCACGGCCCGCTGGGAAGCGGTCAGCGAGGTCGGCTACACGGTCGTCTACTGCAACGCGGACCTCTCTGACGGAAGCGGAGAAACCAAGTACAGTCACTGGGGCGAGCGGCAGCTGACCGCGATGCCCGATACCGTTTACACCCTGGACGAGCTGATCGCCGCCAACAAGGATCAGATCACCTCTTTCCCCGATTACCGGTATTTTACCTTTGACGCGGCGGCCACCGCCGCAAAGAACAGCGCCTCCGTCCGGATCCGGAGCGACGGGTCGACCGTCGTGAGGCTCTATTACTCCCGCAACGTCTATAAGCTCCGTTTCATTTATGCGCGTTCCCAGGGCGGGACCGTTATTCCGGAGACGGCCCAGACGGTCGCGGCGGGGACCTACTATCTGCAGAACACCCGGTCGGGAAAGGTCGTGACGCCGAATGTGTCCGATAATCCCGACTATCTTTCCACCGTCACTCTGGCGGCCGATCCCGCAAACGTCTGGACCCTGATCGACGACGGCAGCGGCGGCTATTACCTGCAGGCGTCCGACGGACGGTATCTTGTGATCACGTCCGCAAAGGCATATCTTTCCGCGGATCCGGTCTCCACGGCGATCGCGCAGCACACGACGCGGACGGCGGAGTGGACGATCGGACAGGGAAGCTACTGCCTCAACGATAAGGGTCAAAAGAGCAAATACGCCGGTCCTTCTGCAAACTTCAGCGACGCGGGCGGCGCCTACAAGCTGATCCCCGCGGATCCCGACACCGGCGCTTACACCACCGTGCCCGGATATGCGAACGTCGCTGTGGCAAACCGGACGTCGGACGGCGACATCACAAAATTCGGATGGCGTTCCATCCCGGAGATGCCCACCGTGAAAGCGGGATGCACGCTCACGCAGGGGACCGTCGTCAAGAGGATCGGCAACACCGATTATACGATGCCCTACGTCGAGCTTGTGGCGGAGTTCAACGCCGAGATCGAGGATCTCTGGCCGGCCGACGTGCTCAACTCCGTGAGCGGCACCAACTTCTTCGGCTCCTGGAGTACCGAGAAGGGGTCCGGATACCGCGCACGCTATTCCGACCACGCGAACATCGTCGGCAGTTATCCCTATATGTCGGCCGAAATGATCGTGGATCCCGCCGCGGTGTACGACCCCGCAAATCCGGATCAGGTCGCGCAGAACCTGTACGCCTGGTGGGGCACCACGTCCGACAACATCTCGGCGCACCGCTTCAAGATCTATTACGAGACGACCGATCCAGCCGCTCCCGGCGCGGTCGAGTATAACGGAGTCTACTATCTGCTCGACCGTACGCTGGAGCTTGTGGCGGCGCACAATACCACGACGAGGATCGACCCCTTCGTCTATACGGGTTATACCATTATCCCGGAGGAAGCGGCCGGCCACGTTATGTCCTACAACAACAACGGCAGCGATCCGGGGCATTATCAGGAGGGCGGAGTCTGGACGACGGACTTCCACTACCGGCGCAATACCCATTCCCTCGGATATTACAACTACAACGCCTATTATTCGACCGGGACGGATACCTCGGCGATCCCGTTCGGCGAGTCTCTCTCCGGCTTCGAGCCCGCCGCCGAGCCGCCCTATCCCGCCGGTCTGGAGCCGGACTGCTACGAGTTTGACGGCTGGTACGATTCGTCTACCTACGATCATCTTTTCGACTGGAGCGAGGAGATGCCGGATCACGACGTCATCGTATACGCGCACTGGAAGCCGAAGACCTATGAGATCGTGTACTACAACGACGAGAGCGCGTATCTGAACGGAACGCCCATCTCCGTCGGCGAGGGGACGTACGGGGAAAACCTGGATACGACCGCCGCGGAGGGCGAGCTGACGGCGCCGGAGATCACGTCGAGCACGGGCAACTATAACGCCGCGCGGGCCGGATGGTATTATTACGACGGCGAGGGTAATCTGCACGCCTTCGATCCCGCGACGATGACGGTCTCCTTCGGGATGCACCTCTTTATGCGCTGGTCTTCCAACGTTCCGGCAAACTTCCACGTGTACTATTACGTGAAAAACACGACGACCGAGGTCGCGCCGGAGACCTTCGGCTATTCCTTTGTCGGTCTGACGAGGACTTTTCCGGCAAAACTGGAGGACGCGCTCAACGACGGGTACGAGTCGCATTATTTCCCCGACCGGGCGAGCACCTCGATTTTGATGCGGGGGGACGAGTCCCTCAATACCAAGACCTTCTGGTATACCTACCGGGATAACGTGCCGTATACCGTCAAGTATATGGCGCTCGACGGCGCGCGCGCGGGAGAGGAGCTCCTGCCGGTCAAAACCGTGGCGACCAACAGCAAGGTCGTCGTGACCGAACGTTTCCTGCATGTGCCGGGCTATATCCCGACGGCGTACTATCTCTCAAAGACCCTGATCGTCTCCGACGATCCGGCGGAAGAGGCGGCGCAGAACGTGATCGTCTTCTACTACCGCGAGGACACGGTCAATATGCCCTATCATATCAAGTATATGCTGGAGGATGAGAACGGCACGGTCACGCAGACGGTCGGCGGCGACACGCTGACCTTCCGGGAGAAGAACTTCATCGACGGGTATGACGAGCGGGGAACGACGCAGACGGTAAGCGTCAATACCTATCCCGGGTATGACGTGTGCGGCTATGCGGAGATCGACTACGATATGGCCGGCGACGCGTCAGGCGGCGCGTTCGTCGGGCTTGCGGCGGACGCGGCGTCCGTTGACCTTGTGATGGATCCGGCGCTCTCGAGCAAGGAACTTCATATTTATTACCGGAAAAAAACCTTCCCGATCAAGGTGATCTATCAGATCTCCTCCACCGACGAAGAGAAGATCCGGGAATTCAATGAAGATATCGAGGCGAAGGGGATCGCGGGCCTGCAGCACGAGGATCCCGTCACGATCGGCGGGACGGTGTATTACAAACGGTTTTATAAGGTCACGGCTCCGCAGAAATACAACACGACCCACGTCGAGACGGCGCCCGATATGCCCGGATTCCTTCTCTCGGGGAACGAGACGAGGACGCGGATCGTCTCGGACGACGACGCGGAGATGACGAACAACCGGATCGTCTTCCTTTACACGGCGCTCAATGAAGTCGTATACCGGTATTACGCGGTCCTTCCGCGCGGCAATACGCGCATCCTCGGCGATCCGAAAAACCCGAAGCTCCTTTCCCTCAACCAGGAGGTGGCGGTGATCGGGGAGAGACCGACCGAGCGCTCTGCGGCCGTTCTTGACAATCCGATCTATACCTTTGTCGGCTGGTATTACGACGAGGACTGCACTCTGCCGGTGGACAATACGCTTTACGGCTCGGAGTACGTCCTGACTCCCGTCGCCCCCGGCGCGCAAAACGCGCTGCTGCCCCTGCCCTCCGATTCCGACCGCTCGTTCTACGCGCTCTATGATTTTCACCGGGGCGATCTGACCGTTTCCGTTACCGACGTACCGACCGCGTCGGGCGGACAGGCGTTTTTGTTCGCCGTGCGCGGGCTGGACGGAGACAACAACTGGGTGGATCTCCGCGTCCTTCTTGATCCGGCTCGCGGAGTATCCTCGGCTACGGTCAAGGATCTGCCGGTCGGCCGTTATCGCGTTACGCAGAGCGGATGGTCCTGGCGCTACGGGCCGCCCGCCGCGCAGGAATGTCTTGTGGCGGAGGGGAGCCCGGCTTCCGCTCCGTTTACCGAGTCGGCTCTTGCCAATACCAAATGGCTCGACGGCAACGCTTATTGCGACAATGATTTTCAGTGATCTCCTCCCGAAACAGATCGCAGGGATGCCGCATTTTGCGGCATCCTTTTTCTCTTGCCTTTTCCGGGAAAAAAGAGTACAATAGGATCATCGGGATACAGAAGCGGGAAAGGAGCAGTCTATGGCAAGGATCCTTTTGGTCGAGGACGACGGGGAGATCGTCTCCTCTCTTTCCGCCTTTCTAACGGCGGAGGGCTTCCTGACGGCGCACGCGGACGGCAGGCGCGCGGCTCTCCGGCTGCTTGAGACGGAGAGCTTCGATCTTGTGCTGCTGGACGTGCTGCTGCGGGACGGGGACGGATTTTCCCTCTGCAGCGAGATACGGGAGCGCTACCTTCTCCCGGTGATCTTTCTCACCGCTTCCGGAGACGAGGGCAGCACCGTCAGCGGACTGGAGCTCGGTGCGGAAGATTATGTGGCAAAGCCCTTCCGTCCGAGGGAGCTGCTGTCCCGGATCCGCGGCGTTCTCCGCCGCTGCGGGAAGGAGAACCGGGTGATCGCGCTGGGACGGATCTTTGTGGACGCCGACCGCGGCGTCGCGACCAAGGACGGAGAGCCTCTGCCGCTTTCCGCGCTCGAGTACCGCATCCTGCTCACCTTCGCCCAGAACAGGGGCAAGCTCCTCTCCCGGGAGCGCCTGCTGGACGAGATCTGGGACGCGGCGGGTGATTTTGTCAATGACAACACGCTTACCGTCTATATCAAACGCCTGCGGGAGAAGATCGAGGACGACCCCGCCTCGCCCGCGGTCATCAGAACGGTGCGGGGACTCGGGTATCGGGTGGACTGAATGAAATGGCTGAAAAATCCGGAGCTGCGTTTGCCGCTCTTCCTCTTTTTTGCCGGGAGCGTTCTTTTTTCTCTTCTCGGCTTTTTGCTCGACGTGCGCGCGGGCCTTTTGGTCCTCGCGACCGCCACGGTCTCTTTTGCCCTTTTTGCATATGCGACGGTCCGGCGCTACCGGGCGATCGCCGCACTCTCCGAGGAGCTTGACCGGATCCTCCACGGCAGCGAGAGGCTCCCGCTCTCCGAGGAGGAGGGGGAGCTGGCGATCCTCTGCAGTGAGATCCGCAAGATGACGCTGCGTCTCTCGGAGCAGGCGGACGCTCTGATCGCGGACCGCAGGCGCCTGAGCGACGCGCTGGCGGACGTCTCCCATCAACTCCGCACGCCGCTCACCGCCATCGGCGTGACCGTCTCCCTGCTCTCAAAGGAGGATCTCCCGAGGGAGGAGCGCGCAGGGCTCCTCCGCTCGCTCAAGCGTTCGCTCAACCGGATCGACCGGCTGATCGACGCTCTCCTCAAGCTCTCCCGCATCGACGCGGGGACCGCGGTCTTCCGGCGGGAACCCGTTCCGGTCTCAAAGCTGGTATCGGCGGCGGCCGAGCCGCTCCTGCTCCTCGCGGACGCGAGAGGACAGCGGCTGACCGTCTCGGTCGGGGAGGAGAGTTTTGAGGGCGACCCGTTCTGGAGCGCGGAGGCGCTCGGCAACCTGATCAAAAACTGCATCGAGCATACGCCGGAGGGCGGGGAGATCCGGATCGGAGCTTCGGAAAATCCTCTCTATACCGAGATCGTCGTGCGCGACGGCGGAGAGGGCTTCTCTCCCGAGGATCTGCCCCGGCTCTTTGAGCGGTTCTACCGCGGGCGGAACGCTGCTCCAGACAGCGTGGGCATCGGGCTTGCTCTCGCGCGCGAGATCGCCGCGGCGCAGAACGGCACCCTCACGGCGAAAAACGCGTCGTCCGGCGGCGCGGAGTTCACGCTTCGCTTTTACAAAAGTACCGTCTGACGCCCGGTGACAAATTTTCAAAAAGTCACCGAGGCGTCATTTTTCTTTGTTATACTGGTAGAGAAAAAGCACAAAGGAGGATTCCGGATGGAAATTCTGAAAGTAGAGGATCTTACCAAGATCTACGGCTCGGGGGAGGGCGAGGTGCGGGCGCTGGACGGCGTCTCCTTCTCGGTGGAGAAGGGGGAGTTCCTCGCGATCATAGGGCCGTCCGGCTCCGGCAAGTCAACGCTGCTGCACATCCTCGGCGGCGTGGACCGTCCCACCTCCGGCAAGGTCTGGATGGACGGACAGGACGTATACGCGCAAAACGAGGAGCAGCTCGCGGTCTTCCGGCGCCGGCAGGTCGGGCTGATCTATCAGTTCTATAATCTGATCCCGGTGCTGAACGTCGTGGAGAATATGACCCTCCCGGTGCTGATGGACGGCAGGAAGGTCAACGAGGAGCGGCTGAACGAGCTGCTCACGACCCTCTCTCTCACCGATCGGAAAGGCAATCTGCCGAACCAGCTCTCCGGCGGTCAGCAGCAGCGCGTCTCCATCGGGCGTGCGCTGATGAACGCGCCGGCGCTCGTCCTGGCAGACGAGCCGACGGGCAACCTCGACTCAAAGAACAGCCGGGAGATCGTCGAGCTCTTGAAGCTCTCGAACCGTAAATACGCCCAGACGCTGATCGTCATCACCCATGACGAGTCGATCGCGCTGCAGGCGGACCGTGTGATCGCCGTGGAGGACGGGCGCATCGTGCGCGACGAGCGCCTGCGGGGGGAGCGGAAATGAACGTGTTTTTCCGTTATACCGCCCGCACGCTGAAAAAGAACCGCTCCCGCACCGTCGTCACGGTCATCGGCATCGTTCTGTCGATGGCGATGTTCACCGCGGTGTTCGAGTCGATCTTCAGCATGCAGGATTATCTGATCCGCTGCGAGGAAAAAGAGAGCGGCACCTACGCCGCTTTTTATCCCTTCCTTGGCGGGGAGGAGATGCGGCGGGTCGAAGAGACAAAGGGGGTAGAGGACGTCGCCTTCTGGTCTCAGGTCGGCTGGGCGGAGGCCGACGTCGAGACAAAGGACTATAAGCCGTATCTCCTGATCAAAAGCATCTCCGACAATTTCACCGATCTTGTCGCGGTCCGGCTGCGGGAGGGGCGGATGCCAGAGAGGGAGGGAGAGCTCCTCCTGCCCGCGCATCTGATCGCAAACGGCGGCAGCTATCGGGTCGGCGAGCGCGTCACTCTTTCGGTCGGATCCCGCGCCGGGGAGGGGGGAGCCCTCTCCGAGCGCGTCGCTTACGGCGACGGGGGAGAGGAACGGATCGAGGACGCGGAGGAAAAGACCTATACCGTTGTCGGGATCTGCGAGCGTCTCTCCGCTCCCGCGGAGTCTTACGGCAGCGCCGCCTACACGGCGCTTACCGTCGGCGCCGGCGGCGAGCCGTACGGCGTTTTCTTCTCTCTCGAGGATACGGGGGCGTTTTATTCCTTTATCAGGAAAAATGCGGTCTCGGACGAGTGGTACGAGCACGGCGATCTGGTCCGCCTCTACGGCGCGCTGCGGGAGGGGAGCCTCGCCTCCGTCCTTTACGGCTTTGCGGCTGTGCTGACGGTGCTGATCGTCTTCGGCTCGATCTCCCTGATCTACAACTCCTTTGCGATCTCGGTCAGCGAGCGGACGCGGCAGTTCGGGATCCTCAAGTCGGTCGGCGCGACGAAAAAGCAGATCCTCTCCTCCGTCCTCTGGGAGGCGCTGCTGCTCGGCGGCGCGGGGATCCCCGTCGGGATGCTCTGCGGCTGCGGCGGACTTTCCCTTACCTTTTACTTTTTGCGCGACGCGTTCGGGCGCTTTTCCGGCGCCCGGGACGTGACGATCCGCCTTGCCCCGAGCGCGCCGGCGCTGCTCGGCGCCGCTGCGGTCTGCCTTGTTACCGTGCTGATCTCCGCCTGGATCCCCGCGCGCCGCGCGATCCGCGTCTCCCCGGTCGACGCGATCCGCCAGACAGGAGACGTGAAGATCCGTTCCGGCAGCGTCCGCACCTCCCCCCTGACGGCAAAACTGTTCGGCTTTGAGGGGATGATGGCGTCAAAAAATTTCAAACGCAACCGCAAGCGCTACCGCTCGACCGTCCTCTCGCTCTTTCTCAGCGTGACGCTCTTTATTTCCGCTTCCTCCTTCTGCTCCTATCTGACCCGCTCGGTGGAGACGACCGCGGCGGGCGACGTGGGGGCTGACGTTGCCGTCAGCGCCCGGGTCGGACGCGGCGGGGAGGAGGAGCTGCTCCGGCTCTTCTCGGGCGCGGCCGGCGTCACCTCCGGCTTCTATTACGCCCAGGCGGGGCAGAATATCCTCTTCGATCCCGCGCTGATCACGGAGGCGGCGCTGCAAAAGCAGGAGACGGAGCAGGCGGGAACGCTTTTCACGGAAGGCGGCTCCTATTTCTCCCTTTATTATCTGGACGACGCCGGGTTCCGTGCGCTCTGCCGGGAAAACGGCGCGGACCCCGACCTGTTTTTCCTCGGGGAGGAGCCGGTCGCGCTGGCCTTCAACCGGGGCGTGGACGTCCTGTTGGGGGAAAACGGCAGGAACTGGACGCCGTACGAATTCTTCCGGAGCGGGGCGCTGCCCGCCGAGGGGAGCACTCTCCGGCTGAAGAGGATGGAGAATTACGCCCCCATGACTTTCCCGGATGATCCGGAGCACTGTTACTTTTTCCCCGAGGAATACTTTTCCGAGCATTATGACGGATCGGGTTCCTCCCTTGACCGCTCCGCCGCAATCGTCCTTGCGCGGGAGGAAGCGGTGGAAGAGACGCGCGTCCGTGTCGCCGCGCTCTCCGCAAATCCGCCCCTCGGCGCCGACTCCAGGCGTCCCTGCCTGATCCTCCCCTACTCCCGTTATTTTGCGATGCAGGGGGAGCGCGACACGGTGGATCTCACCCTCCTGTTTACCTCCGACGATCATGCAAGGACGGCGCAGGAGTTCGGTCGCCTCAAGGAGACGCTCTCCGATACAAGCCCGGAGATCTACGATATCGCGGAGGACCGGGAGACCCAGCGGATGCTTGTCACCGTGGTCAACGTTTTTTCCTACGGTTTTATCACGCTGATCTCGCTGATCGCCGTCGCCAACGTCTTCAACACCATCTCCACCAGCATCCTCCTGCGGCGGCGCGAGTTTGCGATGCTCCGCTCGATCGGGCTCTCCGAACGCCGGTTTATGAAGATGATGAACTACGAGTGCGTCATCTACGGCGCAAAGGGACTGCTTTTCGGTCTTCCCGCCGCTTTTCTTGTGACCTGGGCGCTCTGGAGGGTCACGAGCAGCGCCTTTGAATTCCGCTTTTACGTTCCGTGGTACAGCGTCGCCATTGCCGTCGGCAGCGTTTTTGCCGTCGTCTTCGCCACGATGCTCTACGCCGCGGGCAGGATACGGCGCGACAATCCCGTCGACGCCCTGCGCAACGAAAACCTGTAAAAAAAAGAAAACGCTTTCCTCGGAAAGCGTTTTCTCTTTTTCAGGCGAGGCCGGGATGGATCGGCTTGCCCTCGCCGCGCTTGTAGTGCAGGTAGAGCTCCTCGGTCGCCAGCGCCATCTTCGTCACGGAAAAGGGACGGCCGTGCGGGTAGATATACCAGGTGTCCTCGAGCGTGTTGAGATCCACGCAGTCGCCGTGGCGTCCGAGATAGTTATACTCGATGTGGCAGGAGTAGAGGGAGGGGACGGGCTTGATCATCTCAAAGGGGTCTCCGTCCACGTCGGTCCCGCGCACGGTAAAGCCGTTTTGGTCGTGGATCATCACCCCCTCGCCGAGCCGGATGAAGCGTTTTGCGTTCGGCAGCGTGTCTACCGTCACCGGCAGTTCGCCGGTCGAGTAGCGCCCTTCCTCCACCTCGCGCCGGACGTTCTGCCGCTCCCACTCGTACCAGTCGGGGATATGGGAGAACTCCGTCTCGCCGGAGTCGGCGGAGAGGGAGCCGTCCTCCCGCATCGTCCAGCTCTTGCCGCAGTGCCGGCAGAAGATCTTGTCGTCCTTGCTGTCCGTTTCATATTCCGTACCGCAGGCGGGGCACTGGTAGAGGACCTTGTGCAGCCCTTCCGCGCGCTTTTTGTAAGGAGTCAGGATCCCCCGCTCCTTCTGCCAGGCAAAGTCGTCGTACTGAAAAGCCTCGACCAGCCGCCGGTTGATCTCGTCGGGGTCGGCTTTTTTTACCTCCTCGGCGGTGTAGAGCAGCGTCATCTCCGCCTCGGTCGGCTTCACGCCGCGATCGTGGAGGTTCCAGAAGGGGGAGGTGACGTGGTGTCCGTGACAGATAAAGGTCACGACGGGGATGCCGAGCAGGCGGCAGAACCCGCCGAGCGACTCGGGGAGGAGCGCGGTCGTTCCGCAGAGGGAGTAGCGCGCCTCCGGATAGATCACGACCACGTTGCCCGCTTTCGCCGCCCGGATCAGCTTGAAGATCAGGGAGACGTCGTTGGTAAACTTCCGCTTGCAGACGCACCCGACATCGCGGAGCAGTTTTTCCCGCCCGATGAAGCCGTCGATCGCCACCACATAGTTGGCGCGGTGGGGATAGATCGCCGCCGTCGCGACCTTGAAGTCGAGGAAGGCGTTGTGGTTGCAGAGCAGGAGATAGGGGGGCTTCAGCCCCTCCACGCCGGTCTTTTTGATGATCGCGCGGTGCTTTTTGACGTCCGGGATGCTGAGCAGCCAGGTCAGCGGCCGCAGATACCACTTGGTGCTGACCGGCTTTTTTGACATATCGAAGCGTTTGAATTCTGTTTTCACGAGAGCCCCCTTGCCGTGACGGTCTTGCGACCGGTGAGATTTTGCGCGGGAAAAACGCCGTACAGTTTGCGCGGGAAAAGCGCGGGGTGGGCGGGAGAGAGTCTGTATTGTTCACAATATAGCACATTCCGGCAAAAAACGCAAGAGGGAGGATGCGTTTTCGGAGCGGATCCGCCGCTTTTTTCTTTTTTCGCTTTTGCTTTTCCCGGAGAGCCTTTTTCGGCAAAAAAGCCTTGACAATCCGCCGGGAGATGTGCTATCATAAATAAGCAAATCTGCGGGTGTAGTTCAATGGCAGAATTCCAGCCTTCCAAGCTGGCCGTGCGGGTCCGATTCCCGTCACCCGCTCCAAAAATCCCGCGCGGCAGCGTGGGATTTTTCCTTATTCACTCTTCACTCTTCACTCTTTACTTTTCACTCGTCCCTCGTCTCTCTTCCCGCACGGGATTTTCAGGAGGTAAGAAGGAAGAGGAAAGAGTGAAAAAGTGAAGAGTTCAAAAAAAGAAAAAACGGAGGAAGATGATGAAAAAACGGTATCTTGTATTGATCCTTGCGCTTTCGGCGGCTCTGATCCTCTCCTCCTGCGCGATCGTGGGCGGAAGCGCGGGCCTGTCCCAGACCACGGCGGCGGGGAAGCAGGCGCAGAGCGGCGCGGCGGCGCAGACGCAGAGTCGCTTTGTCAAACTGAAGACAACGAACGGCGGGGAAACGGTCCTGAACCTGGACTTGATCGAAAAAGTCGTCTATGTGCCGAAAACGGAGATCCTGCAGGAAACCGACCCGGAACATTGGGACGTATACTTTGTCCCCGCGGACAGCAGTGCCGATTTTACCGTTACGACCCGCGAGAACGCCGCCCTCCTCTACGCGGCGATGGGCCTGACGCTCGACTGATCCCCTTTCCCGATCAAAGCCGATCCCGAAAGCGCAAAAGCGCTTTCGGGATCCTTTTTATTCTTTTCTCCCAAACACCGCCCGGAGAGCGGTGCGGACGGCGCGGAAGACCATCCGGAAGAAGGCGGCCAGACCTTTTTCCATCGCTTCCTCCTCCGCGGCGGCTTCCTTTTCGCCGGGGTCCGCGTCCTGCCCGGCCGTCGGGGGATCCGGCTGCCCGGGCGGCGGATCTTCCGTCGGGGTGTCCGGCTGCGCGTCCGGGGCGCTTCCGTCCGGCGGGGTCTCTCCCGCCGAGGGATCGCTCTGCGGCGGAGCGGCGGGATCGCCGCTCTCGCCGTCTCCGTCCGGCGCCTCCGGCTCGCCCGCGCCGCCGTTTTCCTCCGGGCTTTCCGGCGTTCCCTCCGCCTCTCCGACGGGGATAAGGTCGCCCGCGGCGACGGCGGAGTCGATCGCCATCGTCCCGTCCTCCGAGCGGTCGATCACCACGCGGTCCCCGTCCACGGAGTCCACGATCCACGCCCGCTCAAGAACCCCCTCCGGGACGGGGATGTCCGTTCCGTAGTAGCGGGAGCCGGGCCGGATCCGCACAACGTCGCCGGGCCGGATCTCCTCCGGCTCCTCCGGCAGCGCAAAATATCCGTAGTCGTTGTCCACGTCCCCGGAGATCCCGTCCACGCGGGTCACTCCCTGCTGCCAGATCTGATAGGAAAAATCCCGGACCGGCCGGTCGTTTTCGCCCCCGTCGTACCAGCAGGCGAGCCAGATCGGATAGACGGTCAGACGCTCAAAGTCGTAGCAGGAGGCGATAAAGTCGTTGTTGGTATAGAGCATCGGCCGGTAGCCGCGCGCTCTCACCCGCTCGCAGAAGAGGATCACGAGATCGGTCAGTTTCTTTTTCCCGAGGCGGCGGTGTTCCTCCGTTTCCACGTCGAGCGCCGCCCACAGGGAGATCTCCTCGCGCAAAGGATCCATCACGTCGGCAAAATGATCCGCCTCCGCGATCGCGTCCTCCTTTTGCGTCGCCCGCAGGTAGTGGTAGGTCCCGCAGGCGATCCCCGCGCCGCCGGCGCCGTTGATATTGGCGGCAAAGCAGGGATCGGCGCCCTCCGCTCCCTCCGTCGCCTTGATCATGGCAAACCGGACGCCGGCGCGCCCGACCTCCTCCCAGTCGATCTCTCCCTGCCAGCGGGATACGTCTATCCCTCTCATCTTTTCTCTCCTTTCCCGGTCCCGCGGTGCGCGGGATCCTCGTTACAGAATATGCGCGCCGGGGAAAAAATGCTTGACAATCTCCGCCGGACGGCGTATAATGTAAGAAAAATAAGAAAAGTAAGAAAAGGAGACGCCGTGAAGAAGGTCGAACAGGACAGATTCATCATCAGCGTCAAGGTGGGACCGAAGGGTCAGATCACGATCCCGGTCGAAGCGAGACGGATGTTCGGTATCGAGGAGGGCGAGAGCCTGCTTGTGATAGGGGACAGCGCGCGCGGGATGGCGATCGTCAAAGCGACAGAGTTTTATGACAGGATGGGAGGGATGTTCCGTGACAGCGATTCAGACAAGGAACCTGAGAAAAGAGTATAAAGGGCTGGTCGCCGTGGAGGGGCTGGACCTGGAGATCGGGGAAGGGGAGCTTTTCTCCCTTCTCGGCGTGAACGGCGCCGGAAAGACGACGACGGTGCGGATGCTCTCCACGCTTCTCCGGCCGACCGCAGGAGAAGCGTGGATCTGCGGGCATTCCATCCTTTCGGAGCGGGAGCAGGTCAAGGGACTGGTCGATATCTCCCTGCAGGAGACCGCTATCGCGCGGAAGCTGACCGTGGAGGAGAATATCGCTTTTTATGCCGCGCTCAACGGGCAGAGCAGGGAAGAATGCGAAAAAACGAAACGCCGTCTGTACGAAGCGTTCGGGCTGGACGCGGTCGCAAAACAGCGGGCGTCCCGTCTTTCCGGCGGCTGGCAACGCAAACTGTCCGTCGCGCTGGCGCTGGCCACGGATCCGCGGGTCCTGTTCCTCGACGAGCCGACGCTCGGGCTCGACGTGATCGCCCGCCGGGAGCTCTGGCAGACGATCCGTTCCCTGAAAGGGAAGATGACGATCATCCTCACGACGCACTATATGGAGGAGGCGGAGGCGCTTTCCGACCGGATCGGGATCATGAAAGCCGGACGGCTGCTTTTCGTCGGCACAAAGGAGGAGCTTTTTTCCCGGACGGGGAAAAAGAGAGTGGAAGACGCGTTCCTTGAGATCGTTTGCGGAGGCGGAGACAATGAATAAGAAAAAAGGATCCTTTTCCCGTACCGTCACACTGGCAAAGCGTAACGTCCTTGAGATCCTGCGGGATCCTCTTTCCTTCATTTTTTTGCTCGGGATGCCGCTTCTCCTGGAGATCCTCTTCTATTATCTTTTTCACAAGATGACGCCGCAGTTCGAGATGAAGTATCTCGCGCCGGGGATCGTCGTGTTCGCGCAGTCGTTCCTCTCCCTGTTTTCCGGGATCCTGATCAGCATCGACCGGAACACGGCTTTCCTTACCCGGCTTTACGTGTCCCGCGCAAAGGCGCACGAGTTTGTCCTGGGCTATACGCTGGCGCTTCTGCCGGTCACGTTCCTTCAGTCGGCTCTCTTTTTCCTTGTCGGCGGGATCCTTGATCCCTCCATTTGGAGCGCGAGGATGATCCCCGCCGTCCTTGTCAGCCTTCTCCCGGCGGTCTTTTTCATCGGCTGCGGTCTTTTGATCGGCTCCCTGTGCGGCGAGCGTTCGGTAGGGGGCGTTGCTTCCGCCGTGATCGCGGGGCAGTCTGTCCTCAGCGGGATGTGGTTCCCGCTCGACGGGCTGGACGGCGGTATCGTCACACTGATGAAGGCGCTGCCCTTCAAAAACGCCGTGGATCTGGTCCGGAGCGTTTCGCTCGGGACGTGGGACGGCGCGCATCCGGCGCCGCTGTTCATCGTTCTGGCTTATGCCGCGGCGGTCTACGCGCTCGGCGTTTTCGTTTTCGGCCGCAGGATGCGCGCGCAGTAAAGGCTTTTCGCTTTTCCGCCGTTCGGCGGATCCGCGGCGAAGGCCGCGTCCCGAAAAGCAAAGCGGCCGTATGAAAAAAGAAGCGTTTGGGATCCGGGCGGAGGAACGTATGATCGACCTGAACAATCTTGGAAAATACAGGGAAAACAACCGCATAGAAGCGAAAAAGGCGCTCGGAGGACTGCCGCACAGCATCTGGGAGACGTACTCCGCCTTCGCCAATACGCTCGGCGGGATCATTCTGCTCGGCGTTGAGGAGCATCGGGACAAGTCGCTGCACGCCGTCGATCTCCCCGATCCGGAAGCGATGATCGAGGAGTTCTGGAGCATGGTCAACAACGCCCGGAAAGCGAGCGTCAACGTGCTTGCGGCAAAGGATGTCGCCGTGGAACGGGTAAACGGAAAGAGGATCATCGTCATTTCCGTTCCCCGCGCAGACAGGTCAAACAAGCCCGTGTATATAGACGGAGACCCGCGCAACAGTTACCGCCGGAACGGCGAGGGGGACTATAAGTGTACAGACGAGGAGCTCAGAGCGATGCGCCGCGACGCGTCGGCCGGAACGCAGGATATGCTTGTTTTCGACCGTCTTGGAACGGACGTCCTGAACGCTGAAAGTCTGCGTTCCTATCGGCGGCGGATGAGAGCGGCCCGCCCCGGGCACGTCTGGGATTCGCTGGAAGACGAGGAATTTTTCCTGAAAATCGGCGCGATCGGCGTCGGCAAGGACGGGAAGCGGCATCCGACGTCCGCCGGCCTGCTGATGTTCGGAAACGAGCGCGAGATCGTCCGCGAGTATCCGCGGTATTCTCTCGAGTACAGAGAGGAGTACGGCGATATCCGCCGCCGGACCGATCGGATCGTTTCCTCTTCCGGAGACTGGAGCGGAAACGTTTATGACTTCTATTTCAGAGTATGCCGCAAGCTTCAGCTGGGTCTGAAGATCCCGTCTGAAACGGAAGACGGTGACGGTAAGCCGGTGCGCAAAGCGCTGCGCGAGGCGCTCGCGAACTGCCTGATAAACGCCGATTATTACGGCGAAGGCGGCGTTGCCGTGATCAGGGAGCGGAACGCCGTAACGATGAGCAACCCCGGCGGCTTCCGTATCGGACTCGACGAGGCGCGGAGCGGCGGTTTTTCCGATCCGAGAAACGGAACGATGCACAAGATGCTGAACATGATCGGTATCGGGGAGCGCGTCGGCAGCGGGATCCCGAACATACTCCGCGTCTGGCACGACCGCAAATGGGCAGAGCCGATATTTACCCAGTCGTTTGACCCGGACAGAACCACGTTATCGCTTCCGTTTGAAAAAAAGGACGGTAAAAAGCAGAAGATAAAAACAAGCGGAAAAAGGGATTACGGCGTTCAGAAAGAGATGATCGTCGCCTATCTGACCGACCGCGTATCAGCGAAAAGCTCGGAAATTGCGGAACTGACGGGCGTCAGCAAGACCCGCGCGCGCGCCGCGCTGAACAAGCTCATCTCCGAGGAGATCGTGGTCGCCGAAGGCGCCAACCGCAACAGAACGTACCGGTTGAAGTCATAAAAACACAAAGCGCGCAGTCAACAAAAGCCTCTTTTGCCCGGTGGACGAAAGAGGCTTCTTTCTTGTGACAGAGTATACAAACGTACCGAAAGCAAGGTAAGAAGGTACAAACGAAACGTCTTTTGCCGCCTCGCTAAACCGGAATTTGTCAGTTTCAATCGTCAAGCAAAGAAACGGCAAATCCGATTTCCGCTTGGATTAGTTTGGGTATCCTTTTTGAAAATCGTTCGAGTAGACCTAGTTCTGTATATAAATTGCAGACACATCTATGCGTTCTGTCTTCAGTATCATCTATTTCCAAATCCGTTTCGATAGTAACATGACCTGTATTATCATTCTTCAAACGTATTGAGAAAGAAGGCGCATATTTTCCTTGTTTGGGTCCGCTTTCGTAATAATCGGTATTACCGGAGCCATTGCAATAATCAGCAATGAACGAACTGAGCTCACTTAATGAAACGGCACCGAAATAACAGTTCTGCCACGCCTTGACATACTCTGATTCAATAATTATCTTTACTTCAAAGAAATCGTCATCTTCCCAGATTTTTTCCAAAGATATATTCCCTAATCGTTTCATACGTTTCTCCTATAAATCCCGATTTGTCGATCTCTTTTCATTTCATTATATCATTATACACAAAAAGCGTGAATTTTTCAACCGGTTGCAAAGAAATGATGTCGCCGCCCATGGCGGCTGATGATGCTTCTCCGCTGCGCTCCGAAATGATGTTGCTCGTTTCACTCGCAATGATGCGATATTTGCCCTTCATGTGCCGCAGGCACGCATCATTGCCGCAGGCGGCATCATGTGCGAAGCACGCATCATTTGCCCGTCAGGGCAAACATCATTCAAAAACGCCTCATTTGGCAGACAAATGAGGCGTTTTTGTTGGTCGGAGTGGGGAGATTCGAACTCCCGGCCTGATGCTCCCAAAGCACCCGCGCTGCCAACTGCGCTACACCCCGGAGGGGGAAAACGTTTTCGGCGCACCGGAGACGGCGCCGAAATTCCGTCCGGGAGGGCGGACGGTCAGGTACGGCCCTCCCGGTCGGCGGTGAAAAGACGTTTTTTCTCGGATTTGAAATACTGGTAGAGATAGCAGGGGATCATCCCGTTATAGAGCTTGCGGACCTTGTCCGCGCGCCGGCCGTAAAGCCGCTCGAAATGCTCGTTCGCCGTCAGAAGGTAGACCTGCCACGGGTCGAGCGCGGTGAAGACCCGCCCGATCTCGCGGTAGAGCGTTTCCGTCTCCTCCGGGGTCATCAGGCGCTCGCCGTACGGCGGATTGGTAACGATCGTTCCGCGCGCGCCGGGCGCGGGAGAGCGGAGGCTGCGCGCGTCCATCACAAAGCTTTTCACATAGTCGGAGACCCCGGCCCGCGCGGCGTTCGCCTCGGTCAGGGAGACGGCGGCGGGGTCGATGTCGGTGGCGGCGGCGCGGAATTCCGTCCGTTTGACGACGGAAGCCGCCTCTTCTCTCGCCTGCTTCCAGAGCGAGGCGTCAAGATTGGCAAAATCCTCGGAGACGAACCGCCTCCCGGCGCCGGGCGCCCGGCAGGACATGATCATCGCCGCCTCGATGGCGATCGTGCCGCTCCCGCAGAAGGGATCCCACAAGAGGACATTCTCCCGCGGGCGGCTCGTGTAGACGAGGGCGGCGGCCAGCGTCTCCCGGAGGGGGGCGGCGACCGACTCGGGGCGGTATCCCCGCTTGTGGAGCGCGATGCCCGAGGTATCGATCATAAAGGAGCAGCGGTCGCGGAAGAGGAAAAATTCGATCTGATATTTTGTCCCGGTTTCGGGAAACCAGGAGATCCCGTACTCGTTTTCCAGGCGCTTTGCGACCGCTTTTTTGATGATGCGCTGGCAGTCCGGCAGGGAGAAAAGCGCGCTTTTGACAGAGTGACCCTTGACGGGGAAGGCGTCGTTTTTGCCGATCCAGTCTTCCCACGGCAGGCTCTTTGCGGCGTCGTAAAGCTCGGTAAAGCTGCGCGCCGGCGCCTCCCCGAGTTTGATGAAGACCCGTTCGGCGCAGCGCAGCCAAAGGTTGGCGCGCGCGATCGCGGAGAGATCCCCCTCAAAGGTCACCCGCCCGTCCATCGTTTCGACCCGTTTGCAGCCGAGCGCGTCGATCTCCTCGCCGAGATATTTTTCCAGTCCGAAGAGGCAGGTGGCAACAAGCGTAACGGTCGTCATGGCGGATGATCCTTTGCAAGAGTTATTCGATATCCTCCGCTACCGTCTCGGGCGGGGTAAGGAGGACGGAGGGGTTTTTGAAATACCGGCGCATCGTGCGCAGGGCGGAAGCGTAAGTGAAGCCGTCGCAGATCCGCTCGTCCGTGACGAAGGTGAAGTCGATCATCGGGCGGATCTTGATGTTGCCGTCCTCGTCCACGTAAGTTTCCTTGCGCTTGGCGCCGAAGGAGAGGAAGATCGGCAGATTGCCGAAGTTGTAGATGTGGTGATAGATCGGCGGGATCGCGAGCGAGCCCATGCTCGTGATGATGAAGGAGCCGTGAAAGGGGCTGAGCTTGAGCAGGGACTGCGGCAGCCAGCCGTGGTAGTCGAGCCAGCCAAGGAGACGGATGAAGCCGCGCAGGATCGGGCGCGGAATGACGCGCAGGACCTTTGTCAGCTTGTCAAACTCGGTATTGGACTCGGCGCCCTTGCTTTTTTCCAGCGTTTCATTGAATTTTTCGTACACCTCGGTCAGGGTGTCCCAGGGGGTATAGTCGACCTTGATGACCGTGTCGGGAGACTGGATCGACATTTCCTTTTTCACCGTCATGACCACCTCGATCCCGTGGCGCGCGTAAACGCGCTGCCCGCTGATGAAACGGTTGATCGCGGGTGTGGAGGCGACGGTGCGCACGTAAGCGGCGAGGAAGACGTGCAGCATCCCGATGTTTTTGTATCCCTGCTCCTTCAGCTCGCGGAGCAGCTTTTCCGCGGCGGAGATGTCGATCGAATCCCGGAACATATTGAGAGCGTCGTTGCGCTGCGGCATGATGAAAGCCATGAGTTGGTTGACCGGAGAAAGAGAGCGGATCCATCTCCCTTCCTTGCGGTCGCCGCGTTTGCGCTTATAGGGCTTTTTTTCGCCGGAGAGGTTTGTTTCTTTCTCTTGCATAATGAAGTCCTCTTGATTTTCAGCGTTCGGTATATTATACTTTAATATAATAGCATACCGTTTCCGAAAAAACAAGCCGTCTTGCAAGATTGCCGAAAGAAAAATCAAAGATGGACCGCAAAAAAGCCGAAAAACGCATCGAAGCCGAAGCGCCCGCCGGAGGAAGGGAGATCCTCTCCCGTCTGAGGGAAGCGGGCTTTTGCGCGTATTTTGTCGGCGGGTGCGTGCGGGACGCGCTGCTCGGTCTCTCTCCCGCCGATTGGGACATCGCCTCCTCCGCGCGGCCGGAGGAGGTGCGCGCTCTGTTTCCCGGGGCAAGGATCCTGCCGACCGGTCTGCGTCACGGTACGCTCACCCTCCTCTCCGACCGCCCGTACGAGATCACGACCTTCCGCACCGAGGGGCGGTACGGCGACGGGCGCAGACCCGACCGGGTCGCCTTCACCCGTTCGCTCGAGGAGGATCTTTCCCGCCGGGATTTCACCGTGAACGCGCTCGCCTGGTCGCCGGAGCGGGGGATCGTCGATCTCTTTTCCGGGCTGGCGGATCTGGAGGGGCGCGTCCTGCGCTGCGTCGGCGATCCGGAAAAACGCCTCTCGGAGGACGCGCTGCGCATCCTGCGCGGGCTGCGCTTTTATTCGGTCTACCGGCTCGCGCCGGAAGCGGCGACCGCCGCCGCGATGCGCGCCCTGCGCGGCAGACTGTCGGTCCTCTCCGCCGAGCGGAAAGAGAGAGAGTTTTGCCTCGCTCTTTCCGGGCGGTACGCCGGGGAGGCCTTTTCCGCTTTCCCCGATCTGCTTACCGCGCTGTTTCCCGCGCTCGAGGGCGCGCTGCCCGGGCTTTCTCTTCTTGACCGGCTCTCGCCCGAGCCGGAGGAGCGGACGGCGTATCTCTTCTTTTTCGCCGGCGAGGAGACCTTGACTTCCTCGCTCCGGGAGACGCGCTTTCCCCGCCGGTTCTGCGAGCGGGCGCTCCTGCTCCGCCGGGCGGCGCAAGCAGCGCCTCCGCGGGACAGACTTGCGATGCGGCGCTTCCTCGCCGGGATATCCCCGGACCGCGCGGAGGCCGCCTTCCGGATCCGCTTTGCCGCTCTCGGCGACGCGGAGACGCTCCGCGCCCGCGAGCTTCTCGCGCGCCTGCGCTCGGAGAACGCCCTCCCCCCAAGGCGGGAGGAGCTTGCCGTCAGCGGGGAAACGCTGATCTCCCACGGCCTGGCGCGGGAAGGACCGGAGGTGGGACGCGCGCTTTCCCTCCTCTACCGCGCGGTCGTGGACGGGGAAGCGGAGAACAGCGAAAAAGCCTTGCTTTCTTATTACAAAAGGAGGGGAGAGCCGTGACCGAGCATCCGATCCCGCCCGTGTATGACGAAAACTCCCGCATCCTGATCCTCGGCAGTTTTCCCTCCGTCCTCTCGCGCGAGGTCGGATTTTTCTACGGCAATCCCCGCAACCGGTTCTGGCAGGTGCTTGCCGCGGTCCGCGGCGCCCCCTGCCCCGGGACGACCGAGGAGAAAAAAGCGTTTCTCCTCCGGGAGCGTATCGCCTTGTGGGACGCGGCGGCGGCTTGCGAGATCCGCGGCTCCGCCGACAGCGCGATGAAAGAGATCCGTCCGACCGATCTTTCCCCGATCCTCCGCACGGCAAGGATCGTGCGGATCTGCCTCAACGGCGGCAAGGCCGCCGGGATCTATGAAAAATATATCAAAAGGCCCGGTATGCCGGAGGCGGTCCGCCTCCCCTCGACCAGCCCCGCCAACGCTGCCTTTTCCCTTGGGGCGCTGACGGAGCGCTGGCGGGAGGCGCTCCGCCCGCCGGAGACCGGAGAAAAGGAACCATGAAAGCACAACGTATTTTTCCCTCCTGCACCGTGACGCAAAAGGCCGAACGGTCCCTGCGCGCCGGACATCCCTGGGTCTATGCCGAGGAGCTCCTCTCCGCGCCCGCCGACCCGGAAAACGGCTCGCTTGTCGACGTCCTCTCGGAGAAGGGCGCCTACCTCGGCACAGGTCTTTGGAGCGAAAAAAGCAAAATCCGCGTCCGCGTGCTCTCCTCCAATCCGAACGAGACCTTCGGGGAGGCGTTTTTCGCCCGCCGCGTCGCCTACGCGGTCCGCTACCGGGAGGACGTGATGGGGGAGGACTTTTCCGCCTGCCGGCTGATCTTCGGCGAGGCGGACGGGCTGCCCGGCGTAACGGTGGACCGTTACGGCGATCTTCTCGTTTCCCAGATCCTCTCCTACGGGATGGAGCTGCGCAAGGACGTCCTTTACCGTGCGCTCGTCTCGGAGCTGGCGGCACGCGGCGTCTCCGTCGCCGGGATCTACGAGCGCTCGGAGGGCGCGCTGCGGGACCTGGAGGGACTGGAACGGCACAAGGGCTGGTACGCCGCCCTCCCGCATCCGGAGAGCCCGGTCACGGCGATCCGGGAAAACGGGATCCTCTACGACGTGGACGTGGAAAACGGGCAGAAGACCGGTTTTTTCCTCGATCAGAAGTATAACCGCCTCGCCGTCGCCCGGCTCGCCCGCGGCAAGCGGGTGCTCGACTGCTTTACCCACACCGGATCCTTTGCGCTCAACGCCGCAAAGGGCGGCGCCGCCCTCGTGACGGCGGTGGACGTCTCTTCCGAGGCGATCGGAGCGGCAAGGAAAAACGCGGAAAAGAACGGTCTCTCCGACCGGATGGATTTTCTCTGCGCGGACGTGTTCGATCTTCTGCCCCGCCTTGTCGCGGAGCGCGCGGACTACGACTTTGTCATCCTCGATCCGCCCGCCTTCACCAAAAGCCGCAGGACGGCGCGGGACGCGGAGCGCGGGTATAAGGAGATCAACTTCCGCGCGATGAAGCTGCTCCCCCGCGGCGGCTATCTCGCCACCTGCTCCTGCTCGCATTTTATGGAAAGCGAGCGGTTCCTGCCCATGCTGCGCGCCGCCGCGCGGGACGCGGGCGTCTCCCTCCGCCTGATCGAGCAGAGGCGCCAGTCGCCCGACCACCCGGAGCTGCTCGGCGTGCCGGAGACCGATTATCTGAAATTCTTTCTCCTCCAGATCGTATAAAAAAAGGCTTTCCGTCTCGCGGAAAGCCTTTTTTCTTTTTATTCCAGCACGATCTCGTCGAGATCGAGGAAGCGCCGGGCGTCCTCGACCGAGGCGAGCGGGAAGTATTTTTCCTTACCGCAGCCCTTGCAGTAGACGCGGACGGAATTGCCGTCCGGCGTGCAGTCGGCGTCGTAGTCGCCGTTTGCGCCGCAGGAGCAGAAGATCCTGCCGTCGTTTTTCAGCTCGGTGAGCAGGAAAAGGATCACGTTGTAGATATCCGCGTCCTCGATGCGGCGCAGAGCGCGGTCCTGCTCCTCGTCGAGCGAGGGGGCGGGAGCGCCGTCGTTTTCTTCGTTTCGCAGCATCTCCCGCAGACCTTCCTCCTGCTCGCGCAGCGCGTCGGAGACCTTTTCCTTTTTCCCGAAGAAGCAGACGTCCAGGCCGGACATCGAGCAGGAGAGGGCGAACAGCTCGCGGGAGAAGAAGAGATCGGAGCCGACGGTATAGGAGTGATGCTTGCTCCCGCAGGCAAAGCAGGGCAGATCCAGCCGGACCTTCCCCTCCTTTTTGGAGAGGGTGACGGTCATGGCGCTGCCGCCGCAGGGGCATTTGAGGCGGAGGCGGTCCGCCGTCAGGGCAAAGATGCCGACGGGCGCGAGCACCCCCTCCCCGCAGACGGGGCAGCGGTAGGCGACGGTCGTTTCTTTCGGAGAGAGGATCATCGGGGAAAAACTCCTTTTGTCAGGATTGCGGGAGCCGGTTCTGATCCGCGGCGATCGCCGCCTGATGCTCCCAAAGCGTGGCGGAGAATACGGTCGTTTTGTTGCTGTTGGTGTAGAAGTAGTAGTAGGGGGTGGCGGCGGGGTAGAGCGCCGTTACGATCGCGTCGTAGCCGGGATTGGAGATCGCGCCGGGCGAGAGTCCCTCGTGCAGATAGGTGTTGTAGGGGGAGTCTACCTTCAGCGTTTCCGGCGTCACGGTCTCGGGGCGTTTCCCCTCCTTGAGCTGCACGGCGTAAGCCGCCGTCGCGTCGCTCTCGAGGAAGGGGAAGGCGGCGGGACTGTTGAGCCGGTTGTAGAAGACGGAGGCGACCCGCTCGTACTCCTCGAGGTAATAGGCCTCGCTCTGGACGTAGGAGGCGATCGTAATGACTTCATCCACCGTCAGCCCGAGCGCGTTGCAGCGCTCGTAGTAAACGTCCTTGAATTTTTTGTTGAAGTTTTCGAGCAGCTTGTAGAGGCACTGCGCGGCGGAGGCGTCCGAGTAGAACTCGTAGGTGTCGGGGTAGAGATACCCCTCCAGGCGGTAATGCCGGTCGGGATCCGGATTTTCATCCAGCGCCCGGACAAAGGCGAATTCGCTGAAATCCGCGTGGTTGATCGCCTGGATGAACTCCTCGCGGGAGGAGACGCCCTTGGAGACGAACAGGTCGATGATATCGTCGCAGGTATATCCCTCGGGGATCGTGAGCCGCACGATCGTGCGGGTGTATTTGTATTTGAAGGCGTTGCGGAGCAGGTCATAGTTCATCGACGCTTTGACGGTGTATTCTCCGGGGATGAAGTTGCCGTTATCCTTTTTCAGCTTTGCGTAAAGGCGGAAGAGAGCGGGATAGCGGATCAGGCCGTTGTCGTGCAGAAGGGTGGAGACGTCCTCGATCGTGGCGTTTTCCGGCACGGTCACAACGACCTCCTCATCGCTCTTGACAAAGGCGAAAAGATCGTTTGCAACGGAGATCAGGTAAAATCCGAGGAAGATCGAGATCACGACGACGACGGCGAGATAGATCATCGTTTTGACAAGCGGGGAGACGATGCCTTTGCCGACGGCGCTGTCCCGGCGTTTTCTCTTCGGTTCCTTTTTGAGGGCGTTGTTGATGCGGGACAGTTCGCGCTTTTTCTCGCGTGTGTTGCGCCGCTGCGCCGCGAGATCCCGGGCCTGTTTTTTCGAGGCGGACTGCCGGCTTTTTTTCGCGTCCGTTCCGGCGGCGGGAGAGGGACGCGCGGCGCCGGCTTCTTTCGGTTTTTTGTTTTGTTCGTTCATGGTTATCCTCCCGGTTGGGTCACTTGTTCCGGATAAAGAGAGAGAGAATGAAAAGGATGATGCAGGCGGCGGAGGCCGGAGAAAAGAGCGTGGAAAGAAAGGCTGCCGCGCTCCCCCGCGGCGGCTTGTGCGAGAGGTCGCTTTGCAGAGCGTAGGCGGCGTAGGTGCGCTGGCACTCTCCGACGATCAGGATCAGGCAGAGCAGGAGCGCCACGCCGAGGAGAGCCGCCGGAAGCGCGGGATTGTCCGTGATCGCGAGGAAGGAGGCGAAATGCCTTGCGCCGAGCAGAGCGATCAGGTTATAGGCGATATGTACCGCGACGGAGGCAAGCAGCGAGCGAGTGACGTAAACGCAAAGCGCGAGCAGGATCCCGCAGAAAAAATAGAGCGGGAGCCCGGAGAGACTGAAGTGGAACATCGCAAAGAGAAGGGAAGAGAGGAGGACGGAAGTCCCGGCGCCCGCGCTCTCAAGCTCGGAGAGCAGCAGACCGCGGAAGAACAGCTCCTCCGCCGCCGCCGGGACGACGGCGAGACAAAGGACGGAGAGAAGGTTGTTCTGCTCCGGCAGGGGAGAGCCGATCGCCGTTTCCGCGCTGCCGGAGTCCGTCAGGATGCCCGCGATCAGCGCGGCGCAGAGCATCGCGGCGGTAAAGAGGAGGAGAAAAACGATCTTCGCGGGGGAGAAAAAGGCGATGCGCAGCTTCGCCCCCTGTTCCTCGCCGCGAAGCGCGCACCAGAAGACCGTGGGGATCATCAATACGGCCATCTGCAGGATCACGCCGCGCTCAAGGAGCGCCCCGCCCCCTCTCAGCGTGAGGGAGAGGAGGAGCCAGAGCAGGTAGACGGCGGCGGTCAGGTAGAGGGCGCCGGTCGCTTTTACGGCTTTTTTTTCAGTTTTTCCCGTCATAAGCGCGGATCGCCTCCCGTTTTGTCAGAATATGTCCCGGAAAGGGAACCAAGAGCCCGGTTCCGGTCAGAACCGGAGGGGAGCATACTGCTCGTGCCGGGCAAGCTCCGCGGCGCGCCCGTCGCCGTAGAGAGCGGAGACGAGCTCGCAGGCAAAGGGGAAAGCGGCGCCCATGCCGGCCGCCGTGATGAAGCGTCCGTCCCGCACGACCTTTTCCCCCTCCGGGACGATCGCGCCGTCGAGATATTTGCGAAAGTCCGGGTAGGCGGTCGCGCGCACGCCGCGCAGCATCCCGCGCTTCCCGTAGATGAAGGGAGCGGCGCAGATCGCGGTGAGGAAGGCGCCCTCGCTCTCCGCCTTGTCGATGATGCGGTGGGTGAGGGGGGAAGCGTCCAGATTGGTCGCGCCGGGGAGACCGCCGGGGAGGACGAGCATATCGATCCGCTCACCGGAGGCGAGCAGCTCCTCCCCCGTCATGGCGCAGGCGACCTGCGCGCCGCAGCATTTGCCGGACGGCGCGCGGGAGGTGATCCCGACCGGCCGCACGTCCGCGCCGACCCGGCGGAAAAGATCGAGCGGCGTCAGCGCTTCGATATCTTCAAAACCTTCAGCTAAAAGGATCGCGATCATAGTTTTCCTTCTCCCAAAACAATTATTCCGAAAAAAGCTTACTGTCCGTCGCCCCTGGCGATGTTGTCGCTGACGACGAGCTCCCGGTACTGCTGCATATCGATCAGCACCTTGCGGGGCTTGGTCCCGTCGGGAGGTCCGACGTAGCCGAAGCGCTCCATATCGTCGATGATCCGCGCGGCGCGGCCGTAGCCGACCTTCAGCGCGCGCTGGAGCATGGACGTGGCGATCTTCTGGTTCTGGACGGCGATCTCCAGCGCCTCGCGGAATTTCGGGTCGAGGTCGCCGCTCTCGCCGTCGAAGTCGTCGTCCTCGGCGGCGGCGCCCTTCTTGCCGTTTTGCTGGCAGTTCTGCGCCTCGCGCTCGATCCCGGCGATCGCCTCTTCGCTGTAATAGCTGCCCTCGGAGTTCGTCCGGACAAAGGTCGTGACGGCCTCCACCTCCCCGTCGGAGACGAAGGCGCCCTGCACCCGCATCGGCTTGATCAGTCCGACCGGCGCGTAGAGCATATCGCCGCGGCCGATCAGTTTTTCCGCGCCGCCGACGTCGATGATGGTCTTGGAGTCCACCTGGGAGGCGACGGTGAAGGCGATCCGGGAGGGGATGTTCGCTTTGATGACGCCGGTGACGACGTCGACCGACGGACGCTGGGTGCCGATGATGATATGGATGCCCGCGGCTCTCGCCTTGGCGGCGAGGCGGTTGATGGAGACCTCCACCGTGTCCCGCGCGGCGATCATCAGATCGGCGAGCTCGTCGATGATGATAACGATATTGGGCAGCTTTTCATACCCGGAGTCCTCGGTGACGGTCGCGTTGTAGCCGGCGATGTCGCGCACGCCGACCTCCTGGATCAGGCCGAAGCGGCGTTCCATTTCGTTCACCGCCCAGGAGAGGGCGCCCGCCGCCTTCTGCGGCTCGGTCACGACCGGGACGAGGAGGTGCGGGATGCCGTTATACATCGCAAATTCCACGCGCTTCGGGTCGATCAGGATGAAGCGGACGTCGTCCGGCGAGGAGCGGTAGAGCAGGCTGATGATGATGCTGTTGATGCAGACGGATTTGCCCATGCCGGTCGCGCCCGCGATCAGCAGGTGCGGCATCTTGGAGATATCGCAGAAGACCGGCGCGCCGCCCACGTCCGCCCCGAGGCAGGCGAAGAGCTTTTTGCCCTTGTTTTCCTCGCAGGTGAACTGCTTGCTCGCGATCAGCTCGCGCAGGTAGACGACCGCCTTTACCTTGTTCGGTACCTCGATGCCGACGGCGGCCTTCCCCGGGATCGGCGCCTCGATGCGCACGCCGAGGGTGGCGAGGGAGAGGGCGATGTCGTCCACGCGGTTGGAGATGGAGCGGACGCTCGTCCCCATCTCGGGGGAGAGCTCGTAGCGGGTGATCGTGGGGCCCCGCGTGTAGTCGGAGACTCTGGTATGGACGTGGAAGCTGTTGAGCGTATCCACCAGTTTTTTCGCGTTTTCGTTCAGCTCGGCGGTCAGATCCTCTTTTTTTGGTTTTTCCGGGGTCTTCAGGAGGGTGATCGGCGGGAAGCGGTAGACCGGTTTCGGTTTTGGTTTTTCCTCCGCCGGCGCCGCGCCGGAGACGGGGAGATCCAGCTCTCCCTCCACGGCGTCGGTATCGTCGTGCGGCATCAGCGCGTCGGCTTCCTTACCGGCGCCGAAGATCTCCTCGAGGTCGGGCAGGAGCCTGCGCTCCGGTCCGTTCTGCTTTTCTTCGGTCTCTTCTTTTGCTTTCGTTTCCGGGAGCGGCCGCTCCGGGATCGCGGGCGTCTCCTCCCCGGGGAGCGGCTCTTCCTGCCGGTCCTCGTCCTTGACGCGGATCAGAGCGGGATCCGGCTCGTAGTCCTCCGGGCGCTCGACCCCCAGCCGGATCGGATCCTGGGAGACGGCCGTCCTGCGGCGCGCCTCTTCCAGCGCCTCCGCGTCCGCCATCGCGCGGCGGCGTTCCTCCTCGCGGCGGCGGCGCTCCTCCTCCGCCGCGGCGTACTGCGCTTCACGCTGCTCGCGCTTTTCCTCGCGCTTTTCCGCGGCGATCTTGGAGTTGTATTTCAGATAGATCCAGATGTCGTGCAGGGAGATCGTCAGCAAAAACATCAGCGACACGGCCGCCAGCACAAAGCCGACGATCAGCGTGCCGACCTTGCCGATCAGGCGGCTGAGGATAAAGGAGAGGAACCCTCCGACCGCACCTCCGGGGGCGGAGAGCCACGCCTTCGGCTCAAAAACGGGCGCCTCCGTCGTAAAGGTCTGGACGATCAGCGCGACGGAGCAGAGAAAGAGAAAAGCGAAGAAAAAGCGGCTTCCGATCGCGTCCTCGCCGACGATCTTTTTCCACCGGAGGGCAAAGATCACGAGGATGATCGGGATCAGCCAGGCGCCGGCGGCGCCGAACGCTCCGTGAAGGATGGTTCCGATCAGGTTGCCGAGCACGCCGGAGCTCTCGCTGAGGATCAGGAAGACGACGAGCAGGACGGCGAGGAGAGCAAAGACGTAGGGCAGGAATTTGTGCAGCGCGCTCCCGGGGTCGGGAGCCTTGTGTTCTCTCACGCGCTCCTCGGGGGCCTTGGTCTGCGTTTTTGCGCCGCGCCCGGCGGACGGACGGG